>NZ_JAQSLN010000009.1 GCF_028649655.1 Halobacteriovorax sp. GB3 | reverse complement strand
CTTTAACACTGACAAAACAGAATCAAATAGAAGTGAACCTAAAGAGACTTAAATAAAGCAAAAAGACAAATTAGTATCGCTCAGCTCAACACATTACTGCGCTTACACCCGCGACCTATCAAGCTCGTGGTCTACAAGCTGTCTTGTGGAAATCTTATCTTAGGAGGGGCTTCCCACTTAGATGCTTTCAGCGGTTATCCCTTCCGAACTTAGCTACCCGGCGATGCAGCTGGCGCCACAACCGGTACACCATAGGTTCGTCCAACCCGGTCCTCTCGTACTAAGGTCAGCTTCCTTCAAATTTCCTACGCCCACGGAGGATAGAGACCGAACTGTCTCACGACGTTCTGAACCCAGCTCGCGTACCGCTTTAATAGACGAACAGTCTAACCCTTGGGACCTGCTCCAGCCCCAGGATGCGATGAGCCGACATCGAGGTGCCAAACCTCCCCGTCGATGTGAACTCTTGGGGGAGATCAGCCTGTTATCCCCGGAGTACCTTTTATCCGTTGAGCGATGGCCCTTCCACTCGGAACCACCGGATCACTAACACCGTCTTTCGACCCTGCTCGACTTGTTTGTCTCGCAGTCAAGCTCCCTTATGCGTTTACACTCTACAGCCGGTTTCCATGCGGCCTGAGGGAACCTTTGTGCGCCTCCGTTACTCTTTAGGAGGCGACCGCCCCAGTCAAACTGCCCACCAGACATTGTCCCCCGACCCGATCAGGATCGTAGGTTAGGATTCCAATTAACAAAGGGTGGTATTTCAAGGTTGCCTCCTTCTACACCGGAATGCAGATATCAAAAGCTCCCACCTATCCTACGCAATGTTAATCGAAACCCAATGCCAAGCTACAGTAAAGGTTCACGGGGTCTTTTCGTCCTTCCGCGGGTAGCGCGTATCTTCACGCGCACTCCAATTTCGCTGGATCTCTAGTTGAGACAGTGGGGAAGTCGTTACGCCATTCGTGCAGGTCGGAACTTACCCGACTAGGAATTTCGCTACCTTAGGACCGTTATAGTTACGGCCGCCGTTTACTCGGGCTTCAATTCAGAGCTTCTCTTGCGATAACCCCTCCTTTTAACCTTCGAGCACCGGGCAGGCGTCAGTCCATATACTTCCTCTTACGAGTTTGCATAGACCTATGTTTTTGATAAACAGTCGCTACCCCCTTTTCACTGCGACCCCCGATAGCTCCATCAGCAAGTGATTTCACCGTCAAGGGCGTGCCTTCTCCCGAAGTTACGGCACCAATTTGCAGAGTTCCTTAACTAGAGTTCATCCAAGCGCCTGAGGATTCTCTCCTCATCTACCTGTGTCGGTTTACGGTACGGATTAATAACATTCTCCATGCGAAGCTTTTCTAGGAAGCATAGGATCACAAACTTCGGGCAAGCCCTCGTCATCACGTCTCAGAGTTAACAGCATCGCGGATTTACCTACGTTGCCCCCCTACACGCTTAAACAGCCATCCAACAGACTGCTTTGCTACCTTTCTCCGTCACTCCTTCATGTCAAACGAATATTACTAAGTACAGGAATATTAACCTGTTACCCATCGGCTACGCCTTTCGGCCTCACCTTAGGATCCGACTAACCCTGGGCGGAGTCACCTGGCCCAGGAACCCTTAGATTTTCGGCGGGAGTGATTCTCACACTCCTTATCGCTACTCATGTCGCCATCAGCTCTTGTGGGACCTCCAGCACTCCTTATCAGTATGCCTTCATCGGTAAACACAATGCTCTCCTACCACTCTTTCGAGTCCGTAGCTTCGGTACGTATCTTTAGCCCCGTTACATTTTCGGCGCAGAACCACTAGTCCAGTGAGCTATTACGCTTTCTTTAAAGGGTGGCTGCTTCTAAGCCAACCTCCTGGATGTCAGAGTAGTTCCACAACCTTTCCCACTTAGACACGATTTTGGGACCTTAGCTGACGGTCTGGGCTCTTTCCCTTTTGACTATGGACCTTAGCATCCATAGTCTCACTGCCTGATATTACTTAACGGTATTCTGAGTTTGATATGGTTTGGTAAGCTGGTGAGCCCCCTAGCCAATTCAGTGCTGTACCCCCGTCAGTATTCGTCAGACGCTGCACCTAAATGCATTTCGGAGAGAACCAGCTATCACGGAATTTGATTGGCCTTTCACCCCTACCCACAAGTCATCCCAACAGTTTTCAACCTATATGGGTTCGGTCCTCCACGAGGTTTTACCCCCGCTTCAACCTGCTCATGGGTAGCTCATCCCGTTTCGGGTCTACGACATGCTACTAAACGCCCTATTCAGACTCGGTTTCCCTACGGCTACACCTGCAACGGCTTAACCTGGCAACATATCGTAACTCGGCGACTCATAATGCAAAAGGTACGTGGTCATGCTTTACAATAGCACTTCCACCGATTGTAGGTACATGGTTTCAAGTTCTATTTCACTCCCCTTATCGGGGTTCTTTTCATCTTTCCCTCACGGTACTTGTTCACTATCGGTCAGTAGGTAGTATTTAGCCTTGGAGGGTGGTCCCCCCAGATTCAGACAAGGTTTCACGTGCCCCGTCCTACTCAGGATACTTCCAGGCCTTTCAAAATTTCGGATACGAGACTTTCACTCTCTTTGGTGCAACTTCCCAGATGCTTCTCCTATCTATCAAGGTCCCTTATGAAGTCCTACAACCCCGGTCAGTAAACTGGCCGGTTTGGGCTATTCCACGTTCGCTCGCCGCTACTGGCGGAATCTCTGTTGATTTCTACTCCTGCAGGTACTTAGATGTTTCAGTTCCCTGCGTTCGCCTGGAGATGGCTACTTTACTCACCATTCCATGATGCCTATCTCTAGACACCGGGTTTCCCCATTCAGGTATTCTCGGATCAATGCCTACTTGCTGACTTCCCGAGACATATCGCTAGCTAGTATACGCCTTTCATCGCCTCCTACTGCCAAGATATCCACCATGCACCCTTAGTAGCTTTATCTAAGTTACTAATGACACAAATTTAATTTTTGTCTTGGTTTTCTCTTTAGGTTCTCGTCTTCTATCTGATCCTGTTATGTTAATGTTAAAGATCTATTAAAGTGAAAAAAGAATCCTTGTCATTTAAGACGTTGACCAGAATAGAGCTTAAAGCTCGCTTCCTTTAAAAGGAGGTGATCCAGCCCCAGGTTCCCCTAGGGCTACCTTGTTACGACTTCACCCCAGTCATCGATCCGACCGTAGACGCTCCCCTCTCGAAAGTTAGGGCCACGGCTTCAGGTAAGATCAACTCCCATGGTGTGACGGGCGGTGTGTACAAGGCCCGGGAACGTATTCACCGCGGCGTGCTGATCCGCGATTACTAGCGATTCCAACTTCATGGAGTCGAGTTGCAGACTCCAATCCGGACTGAGATGCACTTTTTGTGATTTGCTCACCGTCGCCGGGTCGCTTCACTTTGTATGCACCATTGTATTACGTGTGTAGCCCTAGACATAAGGGCCATGAGGACTTGACGTCATCCCCACCTTCCTCCCGGTTAACCCGGGCAGTCTCTCTAGAGTGCCCAACTTAATGCTGGCAACTAAAGATAGGGGTTGCGCTCGTTGCGAGACTTAACCCAACATCTCACGACACGAGCTGACGACAGCCATGCAGCGCCTGTCACCGAGTTCTCCGAAGAGCACAACAGATTTTAGTCCGTCTTCTCGGGATTTCAAGCCTAGGTAAGGTTCTGCGCGTTGCTTCGAATTAAACCACATAATCCACCGCTTGTGCGGGCCCCCGTCAATTCCTTTGAGTTTTAGTCTTGCGACCGTACTTCCCAGGCGGTGCACTTAATGCGTTAGCTTCGACACGGAAGGGGTCAATCCCCCCATATCTAGTGCACATCGTTTACGGCGTGGACTACCAGGGTATCTAATCCTGTTTGCTCCCCACGCTTTCGCGCCTCAGCGTCAATACACGTCCAGGAAGGCGCCTTCGCCTCTGGTGTTCCTTCGCATCTCTACGGATTTTACCCCTACATGCGAAATTCCCCTTCCCTCTCCGTGATTCTAGATAACCAGTTCCAGACGCAGTTTCGGGGTTGAGCCCCGAGATTTCACATCTGGCTTAATTATCCGCCTGCGCGCGCTTTACGCCCAATAAATCCGAACAACGCTTGCACCCTTCGTATTACCGCGGCTGCTGGCACGAAGTTAGCCGGTGCTTCCTCTGAAGGTACCGTCAAATCAAAGGCCTATTGGACCCTTGACCATTCTTCCCATCTGACAGAGCTTTACAACCCGAAGGCCTTCCTCACTCACGCGGCATTGCTGCGTCAGGCTTTCGCCCATTGCGCAATATTCCCCACTGCTGCCTCCCGTAGGAGTCTGGACCGTGTCTCAGTTCCAGTGTGGCTGATCATCCTCTCAGACCAGCTATGCATCGTCGCCATGGTAGGCCGTTACCCCACCATCAAGCTAATGCAACGCAGGCCCATCTTACAGTGAATGCTTCCAAGGAGAGGCATCCTTTCTAATGATATTTCCAAATTCTCATTACGTATGCGGTATTAATCCGGGTTTCCCCGGGCTATCCCCCACTGTAAGGCAGGTCACCTACGTGTTACTCACCCGTGCGCCACTCTACTCACACCCGAAGGTGCTTTCTCGTTCGACTTGCATGTGTTAGGCATGCCGCCAGCGTTCGTTCTGAGCCAGGATCAAACTCTCCAAGCAAAATATTTAAAAGAATAAATCTTTAATTTAGTGCCTGAATCATCCCGACTAAAACTCGTTAAAAGTTAAAGATCGGTTTCGACTATTCAGCTAACAACTACAACATTAAACAACATCAGCAGCTGAAGATTCAGTTACGTCGAATACTTACCGTCTTAAACTCTAAGGATTCTTTCTCATCT
>NZ_JAQSLN010000008.1 GCF_028649655.1 Halobacteriovorax sp. GB3 | reverse complement strand
ATGGCAAAGGAAACTTTTGACAGAAGTAAGCCCCACGTAAACATTGGGACAATCGGTCACGTTGACCACGGTAAAACAACTCTAACAGCTGCAATTACAATGACACTTGCAGAAAAATTTGGTGGAGCAGCGAGAGATTACGCTGATATTGACTCTGCACCAGAAGAGAAAGCACGTGGTATTACAATTAACACAGCTCACGTTGAGTACGAAACAGACGTAAGACACTACGCTCACGTAGACTGTCCAGGTCACGCTGACTACGTAAAGAACATGATTACGGGTGCAGCACAAATGGACGGAGCGATCCTAGTTGTTTCAGCAGCAGACGGAGCGATGCCACAAACTAGAGAGCACATTCTTCTTGCTAGACAGGTTGGTGTTCCAGCGATTTGTGTATTCCTTAACAAAGTAGACCAAGTAGATGACGAAGAACTACTTGAGCTAGTTGAAATGGAAATCAGAGAGCTTCTTTCTTCTTACGACTTCCCAGGTGACGATGTACCAGTAGTAGCTGGATCAGCACTTGCAGCAGTAGAGAACAGAGATGCTAACATTGGTAGAGAAAAAGTACTTGAGCTTATGGCACAAGTTGATGAGTATATTCCAACTCCGGCAAGAGATATCGATAAGACTTTCCTAATGCCAGTAGAAGACGTTTTCTCAATTTCAGGACGTGGTACAGTTGTAACTGGACGTGTTGAAAGAGGTATCGTTAAGGTTAACGAAGAAGTTGAAATCATCGGTATCAGAGAGTCTCAAAAGACTACAGTAACTGGTGTTGAGATGTTCAGAAAGCTTCTTGATGAAGGTAGAGCAGGAGATAACGTTGGTCTTCTACTTCGTGGTCTTAAGAGAGACGAAGTTGAGCGTGGTCAATGTCTAATCAAGCCAGGTACAGTAACACCACACAAGAAATTTAAGTGTGAAGTTTATATTCTTTCAAAAGACGAAGGTGGACGTCACACTCCAATCTTCAAAGGATATAGACCACAATTCTATTTCAGAACAACAGACGTAACTGGAGCGATTGAGCTTGCAGACGGTGTTGAAATGGTAATGCCAGGAGATAACACTTCTTTCACAGCAGAACTTATTACTCCAATCGCAATGGAAAAAGGTCTTAAGTTTGCAATCCGTGAGGGTGGTAGAACAATCGGTGCTGGTACAGTATCTGACATTCTAGAATAATT
>NZ_JAQSLN010000007.1 GCF_028649655.1 Halobacteriovorax sp. GB3 | reverse complement strand
GTCAAAAGTTTCCTTTGCCATAAAAATCTCTCCTAAAATAATAGCTACTGCTAATAGATGCAGAACCTTTAATTTTAAATGTTGTTAAATATAAATTCCTCTTTTCTCAAGAATCGTTTTTGCTAGATCCATAGGGATCTCTTCATACTTATCAAAGTTCATTGTAAAGCTTGCTCTACCCTGTGACTTAGAACGCAAGTCAGTACTATACCCGAACATCTCTGACAATGGAACCTCTGCATTAAGAACCTCTTTATTCTGCTTTGCACCCATTGACAAGATTTTTCCGCGCTTCATATTGATGTCTGAAATAACATCCCCAGTATAATCTACAGGGGTAATGACTTCTACGGCCATTTTTGGCTCTAAAAGATTAATACCGGCCTTCTTGCAAGCCTCTCTAAAAGCTTGTGATGCTGCAATTGAATAGGCTACTTCGTCGCCTTCAACTTCGTTACTCTCAGCATCAACTAAAGTCGCCTTAATCTTAATAAATGGATAACCAGCAAGTCCACCACCAAATGATGTATCAACAATACTTTTTGATATTGCATTAACAAAATCTTGTGGAAGGGCATTCTTTTTAAGCTCACTAACAAATTCAACACCAGACTGATTATCAGTTTGTTCAACTTTGATTGTACAGTTACCAAAAATAACCTTCCCACCATGTTCTTTGTTGAATGTCGCACTAGCTGTTGCAGATGAACCGATACTCTCTCTATATGAAACCTGCGGCTTACCTACCTGAATACCAACTTTGAATTCTCTCTCTAAGCGGTCTACAATAATTTCAAGGTGAAGCTCACCCATTCCAAAAATAAGTAGCTGACCAGTTTCTTTGTTGTGCTGATAATTAAAAGATGGATCTTCTAACTCTAAGTGCCCTAGCGCCTGCATCAACTTCTTCTCATCGGCTGTAGTCTTAGGCTCAATAGCAATAGAGATCACTGTTTCAGGGAATTCCATAAGATCGTAAACGATTGGCTTATGGTCAGCACATAGTGTCTCGCCTGTAACAGTATATTTTAACCCTGAAAGAGCCACGATATCTCCAGCTTTTGCACTCTGAAGTTCTTGCCTCTTATCAGCATGTAATCTTAAAATTTTATTGATTCTTTCTTTCTTACCCTTGAGTGAATTGTAAACCTGTTGACCAGACTTAAGTTCACCTGAGTAAATTCTAAAAAATGTCAGAGACCCAACAAATGGATCTGTTGCAATCTTAAAGGCAATTCCAGAAAAGAGCTCAGACTCATCTGGCTTTCTAGAATCTTCTTTAGTTGTATCCTTAGCACTGTGACCAAAAACTTCACCCCTATCAATTGGAGAAGGAAGGTAATCAACAATTGCATCTAGAAGTGGTTGGACACCTTTATTTTTAAATGCAGAACCACACACTACAGGAACAAATTCTTCAGAAATAACGGCAGCTCTCAGGACACTCTTAATTGTCTCCTCAGAGATCTCTTCTTCCATCAAAATTGCTTCCATAAGCTCATCATTATAATTTGATAAAGCATCTAGAAGCTCAGTTCTGGCGATCTCAGCATCATCCTGAAGAGCTGCTGGAATATCTTCCAACACAACAGTTGCACCAAGGTCGTCTGAAGAAAATTTAATGGCCTTCATTGATACAAGATCAATAGCTCCTTCAAACTCATCTTCTTTTCCAATCGGAATCTGAATTGGATATGCTGTTTTACCAAGCTTCTCACGAATCTCTGTAACACAGTTTTCAAAGTCGGCTCCAATACGATCCATCTTATTAACGAAAGCAATTCTTGGAACCTTATATTTATCTGCTTGACCCCATACTGTTTCAGACTGAGGTTCAACACCAGATACGGCGTCAAAGACACCTACTGCACCATCTAAAACTCTTAAGGCCCTCTCAACTTCAATTGTGAAGTCAACGTGACCAGGAGTATCGATAATGTTAATTTCAATTTTTTTCCAATGACAAGTTGTTGCAGCAGACGTGATCGTAATCCCACGCTCCTGCTCTTGTACCATCCAGTCCATTGTTGCCGCACCATCGTGAACTTCACCGATCTTGTGACTTTTTCCTGTATAGTAAAGAATACGCTCTGTAGTTGTCGTTTTTCCGGCATCAATGTGGGCCATGATTCCAATGTTACGAATCTTAGAAATACGATCTGAACTCATGAATTTTCATTCCTTTGACGTTTATCTAATAAGAAAAGGGCTTCCAAAGGATATAACCTTGAGAAGCCCTTTTTGCAAAGTATAAAAAGCTAGAAAGTTAAATTACCATTTAAGGTGAGCAAAAGCTTTGTTAGCTTCAGCCATCTTGTAAACATCCTCACGCTTCTTAACAGCCGCACCTCTATTTTGAGAAGCATCGATAAGTTCGTCAGCAAGTCTGTCGATCATTGTCTTACCGTTTCTAGCTCTCGCATAGTCTCTTAGCCATCTAAGTGCAAGTGATTGTCTTCTTTTTGGGTTTACTTCAACAGGAATCTGGTAAGTCGCCCCACCGATTCTTCTTGATTTAACCTCAACAGCAGGTTTGATGTTAGAAAGAGCTTTCTTAAATACTTTAAGTGGCTCTTCACCAGTTTTTTTCTCAACAAGAGCAAGTGCACCGTAGAAGATTCTTTCTGCAGTTGATCTCTTTCCATCTTTCATAAGAGCGTTGATACATTTCGCAACGACAACGTCTTGATAAACTGGATCCGGTAGTACTAGTCTTGGTTGGGCTCTATGTTTTCTACTCATATTGTCCTCTCTTCAACCTTTCGGTTTACTCTCTCTTGACCAAGCTGATTAAGCAGTCAAGAAAGTGCTTTTAGTTAAAATTAACGATTACTTCTTAGGTTTCTTCGCCCCGTATTTAGAACGTCTCTGACCTCTTTTATCAACTCCAGTTGCATCTAGTGCACCACGAACAGTGTGGTAACGTACCCCTGGTAAGTCCTTAACCCTTCCACCTCTAATCAATACGATAGAGTGTTCTTGCAGGTTGTGACCTTCACCACCGATATAAGAAGTTACTTCAAAACCAGAAGTAAGCCTTACTCTACAAACCTTTCTCATCGCTGAGTTTGGTTTCTTTGGTGTAGTTGTATAAACTCTTGTACAAACTCCCCTTCTTTGAGGGCAAGCTTTTAGTGCTGGAGACTTTGTTTTGGACCACTTGTCCTGTCTCCCTTTTCTAATCAATTGGTTAATAGTAGGCATTCTACCACTCCTTCTAACAAATTTTCTGCTTCTAGCTTTTATACCTTACAATAAAAAAAGCCAGAATGATGTATCACATCATTCTGGCCAACACAAGTTTTTTAAACCATTAGTGTAGCAGTTTCTTCAGTAGAATCTACTACATCTTCCTCAACCGCAGCTTCAAAGTCTCTATATTTAGAGATACCAGAACCTGCTGGAATTAGGCGACCCATAAGAACGTTTTCTTTAAGCCCTCTAAGGAAGTCTTGTTTACCCTCAAGCGTAGCTTGAGTAAGAACTTTTGTTGTCTCTTGGAAAGAGGCAGCTGATAGGAATGAATCCGTTGTAAGAGCAGCTTTAGTAATACCAAGTAGCATTGGTCTACCTTGAGCTGGCTCGAAACCTTCAGCAACAAGTCTTTCGTTTTCATCAAGGAACTCAGATTTAGTAACAGAGTCCCCAACAACAAAGCTAGTGTCTCCAGCGTCCATAATTTCAACTTTCTTAAGCATTTGAGATACAATTACCTCGATGTGCTTATCGTCGATATTAACACCTTGAAGACGGTAAACTTCTTGAATTTCATCTACGATATACTTCGCAAGTTCTTTAATACCAAGAACACGTAGAATATCGTGTGGGTTAGATGGACCATCCATAATCGCTTCACCAGCTCTAATGTAGTCACCTTCGTTAACGATTACATAGCGACCCTTAGGTACTGTGTAAGTAACAGGCTCTTGTCCATCTTCAGGTCTAACGATGATTCTTCTATTCCCACGTACCTCTGGTCCAAATTCGATTGTCCCTGAAACGTCAGAAATCTGAGCAGCGTTAGTAGGCTTTCTTGCTTCGAAAAGCTCGGCAACCCTTGGAAGACCCCCGGTAATATCTTTTGTCTTAGTCGATTCACGTGCAACCTTAGAAAGCACACCACCAACTTCAACTTCATCACCTTCGTTAACGATGATGTTAGCACCAACTTGTAGACGGTAAGAAGCATGTCTCTTAGTACCTGGTACAATGATTGGGTTTCCATCAGCATCAACAATAGAAATTCTTGGTTGTAGTGAAGGGTCCTTAGTTTCGATAACAACTCTCTGAGTAAGACCTGTAACAGCATCTGTTTGCTCAGAAATAGTTGCACCAACAACTAGGTCTTCAAATTTTACGAAACCTTGTACTTCTGTAAGTAGCGGCATAGAGAACGGGTCCCACTCTAGAAGAGTATCACCAACGTTAATTTCTTGACCTTCTACAAAGTGAAGTTTCGCACCATAAACTGCTGGGAATTTCTCTTTATCAACGCCACGAGCGTCTTTAACAACAATTTCCCCAGTCTTATTCATAATAATTCGACCGTTTGGAGTCTCGGCAACAGATACGTTGTTGAAAACGATCTTACCAGCAGCTCTAACAGTAGACTTGTTAACCTGTGCACCAGCTGTCGCAGTACCCCCAACGTGGAATGTACGCATTGTAAGCTGTGTACCTGGCTCACCAATCGACTGAGCAGCAATAACACCAACAGTTTCACCAATACTAACCATTGTACCGCGAGCAAGGTCACGTCCAAAACATGCAGCACAGAAACCGTGTTTCTCGTTACAAGTAAGAACAGATCTAACCTTAATCTGGTCAACTTCTTTTTCTTTAAGAAGCTCTAGGTCTTTTTCAGTAAGAAGGTATCCAGCAGGAAGAACTTCTTTAGCTTCAAAGTCACGTACAGCAGCTGCAGTAACACGACCCATTGCTCTTTCAGCAACGTGCTCAACGATCTCACCACCTTCAACACGTGATTGAAGAACGATTCCATCTTGAGTTCCACAGTCTTCAGTTCTAATGATACCATCTTGGGCAACATCAACTAGACGTCTTGTCAGATAACCAGAGTTAGCTGTTTTCAGGGCCGTATCAGCTAGACCTTTACGGGCACCGTGTGTAGACGTGAAGTACTGAAGAGCTGAAAGACCTTCACGGAAGTTATTTGTAATTGGTGTTTCAATAATTTCACCAGATGGTTTCGCCATAAGACCACGCATGGCCGCAAGCTGTCTCATCTGCTGAGTAGAACCCCTGGCTCCAGAGTTTGCCATCATGTAGAGAGCGTTGAATGAAGGAGCTTGAACAGGCTCTTCTCCATCGATATCTGAAGTAAATGTATCTTGTGAGATCCTATCAAGCATAACCTTAACAAGTTTTTCAGAAGTTTGTGACCAAACATCGACAACCTTGTTGTATCTTTCACCATTAGTGATCGAACCTTCGTTATACTCTTCAGTAATCTGAGAAACTTCAGCGTAAGCTTCGTCAAGAATACCTTTTTTCTCTTTTGGAATTGTCATGTCGTTAACGTTAATCGAGATACCTGCTTTAGTGGCATACTGATAACCTAGGCTCATGATTGCATCTGCAAGAAGAACTGTGTCTTTTTCAGTACCAACACGGTATGCCTTATCAATTAACTTACCAAGCTCTTTCTTACCAAGAACTTTGTTAACGTCATCAAAGTGAAGACAAGTTGGAATAACATCGTAAACGAATGTTCTACCAACAGTTGTTTCTACTAGCTTCCCTTCTAAACGAACCTTAATAGGTGCTTGAAGGTGAAGGTTTCCTGAGTGGAACGCAAATTGAGCTTCTTCTTTAGAAGAGAAAACTTTTCCATAACCACGAGCATATGGTCTAAGTCTTGTCATGTAGTAAAGACCTAGAACGATATCCTGTGAAGGAACGATAATTGGCGTACCATCTTTTGGAGATAGAATATTGTTCGTCGACATTGCAAGAATACGACATTCAATTTGTGCTTCAATTGAAAGAGGAACGTGAACTGCCATCTGGTCACCATCGAAGTCAGCGTTGAAGGCTGTGCATACAAGTGGGTGAAGACGGATAGCTTTCCCTTCAATAAGAACTGGTTCAAAAGCTTGAATACCAAGTCTGTGAAGAGTAGGTGCACGGTTAAGAAGAACTGGGTGTTCTTGAACAACTTCTTCAAGAATTGACCATACTTCTTCTTTTTGCTGATCAACCATTCTTTTAGCAACTTTAATAGTTGTACAGTGACCTTTCTCAATAAGTTTGTTGTAAATAAATGGCTTGAAAAGCTCAAGGGCCATTAGCTTAGGAAGACCACATTGGTGTAGTCTTAAAGAAGGACCAACAACAATTACAGAACGTCCAGAGTAGTCAACACGCTTACCAAGAAGGTTTTGACGGAAACGACCTTGCTTACCTTTAAGCATGTCAGAAAGAGATCTGAGTGGACGCTTGTTAGCACCTGTAAAGACTTTCCCTCTTCTACCGTTATCAAAAAGAGCATCAACTGCTTCTTGAAGCATTCTCTTCTCGTTTCTGATAATGATTTCAGGAGCGTTAAGTTCTTTAAGTCTCTTTAGACGGTTGTTTCTGTTAATAACACGTCTGTATAGATCGTTAAGATCTGAAGTCGCGAAGCGACCAGCTTCTAGTGGAACTAGAGGTCTTAAATCTGGTGGAAGAACAGGAATTACGTCCATCATGAACCACTCAGGCTTATTTTCTGACTTTAAAATTGATTCGATAACTTTAAGTCTCTTAACAATTTTAGTTCTCGCCATTTCAGTCGTAGCTTGAGCTAGACCTCTTCTGAGTTCTTTGTTTGTCTGATCAAGGTCAAGCTTTCTCAGCATTTCCTTAACAGTCTCACCACCCATTCCAGCTTCGAACTCAATACCTTGAGACTTAAGCTCGTAGTATTGTTGCTCAGAGATTACTCTACCGACTTCTAGCCCACCCTCAAGGTCAGCAGTTGCAGATGAAGTTACACAGTAAGCTTCATAGTAAAGAACCTTTTCAAGTTCTTTAAGAGTAAGATTTAGAAGTGCACCAAGTCTTGATGGAAGTGATCTCAAGAACCAAATATGCGCAACTGGAGAAGCAAGTTCAATGTGTCCACATCTTTCACGACGTACTTTAGAAAGTGTAACTTCAACACCACACTTTTCACAAACAACACCTCTGTGCTTCATTCTCTTATACTTACCACAGATACATTCGTAATCTTTTACTGGTCCGAAAATCTTCGCACAGAAAAGACCGTCTCTTTCAGGTTTAAACGTTCTGTAGTTAATAGTTTCTGGTTTCTTTACTTCACCAAATGACCACTCACGAATCGTGTCAGGTGATGCTAATTTGATTGAAATCGCATCTACGCTAATTGGATCTTTTGGTTTGTCAAAAAAGTTCAAAAGGTCTTTCATCTTTCGGCCTCTGTATTTTTAAATAGCCTGAACCTCAAGGTTCAGGCTGTAATTATTAACGGAAAGATTCTTCTTCAGTACTTTCCTCAAGCTTAACGTCAAGACAAAGAGCTTGAAGCTCTCTGATAAGAACGTTAAATGATTCAGGAAGTCCTGGTTCAAGAACTTGCTCACCTTTAACGATAGACTCATACATTCTAGTTCTACCGATAACATCATCAGACTTAACAGTTAGGAACTCTTGTAACGTATAAGCCGCACCATAAGCTTCTAGGGCCCAAACTTCCATCTCTCCAAGACGCTGACCACCGAACTGAGCCTTACCACCAAGTGGTTGCTGAGTTACGAGTGAGTAAGGTCCTGTAGAACGAGCGTGAAGTTTTTCATCTACAAGGTGGTGTAGCTTAAGCATGTACATGATACCTACAGTTACATCTTCAGCGAACGCATCACCAGTGATTCCGTCAAAAAGTGTTGTTTTACCACTTTCATCAAGGTCACCAAGTGAAAGCATCTCACGGATATTCTCTTCAGAAGCACCGTCAAATACTTTAGTAGAGAAACGAACACCTGTAGAAAGTTGATCAGCAACTCTCTTAACATCCGCATCACTTGCTTTCTTTAGCCATTCTTTAACTTCATCAGTTTTATAAACAGCATAGATAAAGTCTTTTAGCTCGTGCATTTGAGCTTGCTCTTCGAGCATAACTTTCATCTTTTCAGCAAGTCCTCTACCGGCCCAACCAAGGTGTAGCTCAAGTAGCTGTCCAATGTTCATACGTGAAGGAACCCCTAGTGGGTTAAGAACGATCTCAACCGGAGAACCATCAGCGAGGTATGGCATATCTTCAACAGGAAGAACGTTCGAGATAACACCTTTGTTACCGTGACGTCCGGCCATCTTATCACCAGGTTGAAGCTTACGCTTAATAGCAACATAAACGATAACTTTCTTAATAACACCTGGAGGAAGCTCATCACCTCTGTGAAGTTTAGCAATTTCATCAGTTGCCTTTTGTCTTACTCTGCTGATTCTGTTTCTGATATCAGCAAAGTATTCACTTAGACGCTCTTCAAGAGCAGCTTCAAGTGGAAGGTAACCAATAAGTTCAAATGGAATACCTGCAAGAACTTCAGAAGTAACTTCAGTTCCTTTTGCAAGTAGTTCAGTTGAACCGTCTTCAGATACAAGCTTATCAGTTGTCTTAGCACCTTTAAGCATATCTGCAATTCTTAGAATTGATGAAGTTTGAATTGCTTTAATCTCAATTCTTTCATCTCTTCTAATAAGTGTTGTTTCTTGCTCGATAATATCTTTCGATCTTGAACAAATCTCAACACCTTCTCTTGTATAAACTTTTGCATCAATAACAGTACCACGTACTGATGATGGAGCTCTAAGAGAAGTATCTTTTACGTCTCCAGCCTTATCACCGAAGATCGCTTTAAGAAGTTTTTCCTCAGGAGAAAGTTGAGTTTCACCCTTTGGAGTAATTTTACCAACTAGGATATCCCCTGGCTTAATGATTGCACCAACACGGATGATTCCAGCTTCATCAAGATCTTTTAGAGCTTCTTCTGAAACGTTTGGAATATCACGAGTGATTTCTTCTTTACCAAGTTTTGTATCTCTAGCTTCAACTTCATACGACTCAATGTGAACTGAAGTGAAAACATCCTGTGCGAGAAGGTCTT
The DNA here is from genome assembly GCF_028649655.1 of Halobacteriovorax sp. GB3. Lineage (NCBI taxonomy): Bacteria > Pseudomonadati > Bdellovibrionota > Bacteriovoracia > Bacteriovoracales > Halobacteriovoraceae > Halobacteriovorax > Halobacteriovorax sp. GB3. Next base: position 6,383 of record NZ_JAQSLN010000007.1, on the reverse strand, counting down.
CAGAAATCAGGATCGAGTCTTCGTAGTTATATCCACCCCAAGGCATGAACGCGACAAGAACGTTTTGTCCAAGAGCAAGGTCACCTAGGTGTGTACCTGGACCGTCTGCAAGAACATCACCTTTCTTAACGATGTCACCTTCTTTAACTAGGGCTTTTTGGTTGTTACAAGTGTTTTGGTTCGTTCTTTGATATTTCACTAGGTGATAAATATCTACACCTGATTGACCCTCTTCGAAGTTGTCACGTTGAACAACAATTCTATTAGAGTCTACGAAGATAACTTTTCCGTTATCTTCAGCGAAAAGAATTGCACCAGAATCTTTAGCAACGATTTTCTCTGTTCCTGTACCAACGATAGGAGCATCAGTTTTTACAACAGGCACAGCCTGTCTCATCATGTTCGATCCCATTAGGGCACGGTTGGCATCATCGTGCTCAAGGAAAGGAATAAGTGATGTTGCGACTGAGATCATCTGAGTTGGCGAAACGTCCATAAGATCTACTTCTTCAGCGTTAACAAGTGAGAATTCACCAGAAACACGAGCAGCAATATGGTCTCCAGCAACTTTACCATCAGTGAAGTGATCAAGGTCAATCTGAGCGATAACCTTTCCTTCTTCTTGGAAAGCTGTGAAGTATTTTGTTTCATCAATTGATCTATCTTCGTTTACAACCTGATAAGGAGTTTCAATGAATCCATATTCAGAAACTCTTGCATAAGTTGCAAGTGAAGTAATTAGACCAATGTTCGGTCCTTCTGGAGTCTCAACCGGACACATTCTACCGTAGTGAGTAGTGTGAACGTCACGAACCTCGAAACCAGCTCTTTCTCTTGTAAGACCACCTGGTCCAAGAGCTGAAAGACGACGCTTATGAGTTACTTCAGAAAGTGGGTTCGTTTGATCCATGAACTGTGAAAGCTGTGAAGATCCAAAGAACTCTTTAACCGCAGCAGCAACTGGCTTTTGGTTAACGAGGTCATAAGGCATCATCGTTTCGATTTCTTGGATGGCCATTCTTTCTTTAACAGCTCTTTCCATTCTAACGAGACCAACACGGAATTGGTTTTCAAGAAGCTCACCTACGGCACGAACACGTCTGTTACCAAGGTGGTCGATATCATCTACTTTCCCTTTACCATTGTTAAGGTCAACTAGGTATCTAACAGTTCTTGTGATGTCTTCCTTAGTAAGAACAGTGTTCTCAACAGGTACATCCATACCAAACTTGTAGTTAATCTTCATACGACCAACTTTAGATAGGTCATACTTTTCTTCGTTAAAAAATAAATTTTCAAAAAGCAGTTCAGCAGCTTCAACTGTTGGTGGTTCACCAGGTCTCAATCTTTCAAAGATTTTAACGAGAGCATCTTCTCTAGAATCTGTTTTATCTAGAAGAAGAGTATTTCTGATTTGGTCACCAAAGTTAATCATATCGATGTACAGACAGTTTACTTCTGATACACCTGCAGTAATAAGGTCTTGAATCTTAGCTTCAGAAAGAGCTTCGTTAGCAAGACAAAGAACCTCACCAGTATTTTCGTCAAAAATATCTTCAGCAACAACTTTACCAACGATTTCTTCAAGAGTTGTATCGATCTCTTCAATACCAGCTTCCTGAAGCTTTCTTACAGATGCCTTAGTAAATTTCTTACCTTTTTTAACAAGAACTTTACCAGTGTTAGGATCTACAAGATCGTTCATTGATCTCGTCCCTACCATTAGTTCAAAGTTAACCTTTCTTTTGAAGTTTCCGTCAGCAGGAAGTTTAACTGTCTCAAGCTCATAGAACATATTTAATAGTTCTGGAGTTGAATAACCCATGGCCTTAAGAACAACTGTCGCGTGTAGTTTTCTTTTTCTATCAATTCTAGCGAAAAGAATGTTTTTATGATCAAACTCGAAGTCTAACCAAGACCCTCTGTGAGGAATAATTCTCGCTGAGTACAGAAGTTTACCACTCGAGTGTTTTTTTCCACTGTCGTGTTCGAAGATAATCCCCGGAGAACGGTGAAGCTGAGATACGATAACACGCTCAGTTCCGTTGTAGACAAATGAACCAGTCATTGCCATTAGAGGAATATTTCCAAGATAAACTTCTTGCTCCTTAATAGAAGAAACTGTTCTTTGCTCGTTTCCATCTTTATCGACCGCTACATCATAGAAAACAAGTCGAACAACCACTTTCAGAGGAGCTTCGTAAGAGAGTCCACGTTGACGACACTCTTTAACAGAGTACTTAGGCTCTTCAAGCGTGTAGCTTACGAATTCAAGTGAGACTGTTTTGTTAAAATCGTGAATAGGGAAAACAGAATTAAATACTGCTTGCAACCCGATTTCATCACGTTTTGCGGGTGGAACTTCCGCTTGTAGGAAGTCGTTGTAAGAGTTTACTTGAAGCTTCATGAGTGGAGGTGTTTCGAGAACTTTTGGCGTAGTCGCGAAGTTCTTACGGAACCACTCGTTAGGTCTAAAAACCTCAGTCATTGCGGTCTCCTAGGATTTTACCAAGTAAATGAATAATATATACGTATATATTTTTTTTGCCGTAAATGCAAAAAAGGCGTGAAAGCGCTTGCGCTTTCACACCCTAAAAATATGAATTTTAATTTAACTAGCTAAAATTATATTATTTAACTTCAACTTTTGCACCAGCAGCTTCAAGTTTTTTCTTGATTTCTTCTGCTTCGTCTTTAGCAACTGCTTCTTTAACAGTCTTAGGTGCACCTTCAACTAGTTCTTTAGCTTCTTTAAGACCAAGTCCTGTGATACCACGTACTTCTTTAATTACGTTGATCTTCTTAGCACCTGCTTCGGCAAGAATTACGTCAAATTCAGTTTTTTCTTCAGCAGCAGCACCACCTGCAGCACCAGCAACAGCTACTGGAGCAGCTGATACACCAAATTTGTCTTCTAGTTCTTTAACTAGTTCAGATACTTCTAGAACTGTCATATTTGAAATTTTTTCAATTAGTTGCTCGTTAGTGATAGACATAACATTCTCCTATAAACTTAAAATCTTTTTCTTTTTAGAAATAATAATAATTAATAATAAACTTATTCAGCTGTAGCTTCTTCAGTAGCTGGTGCAGCTTCTCCACCTTGCTCTTTTTGTTCAGCGATTGCATTAAGCACTCTTGCGAATGCAGAAATTGGCGCGTTGAACGTAGCAAGTAGAGTTCCAAGCATTTCATCTCTAGACGGAAGGTCCGCAATAGCGATACATTCTTGAACTGATAGTTCTTTTCCATCTAGTAGACCACCCTTAAGATCTACAACTTCGTGTTCTTTCCCAGCGTTCTTAAGACACTTAGCAACAGCAGGAGCTTCTTCGAAAGCGAAAGCAACCGCTTGTGGACCTTTCAAATTAGAAAGAAGTCCTTCTGCATCAGTACCTTGAGCCGCCTTAGCAAATAGAGTGTTTCTAGTGACAATTAATTTACCACCAGCTTCTCTAATGCTTTTTCTTAACGCAGTCGTGTTATTTGAGTCAACACCGATTACGTTAGTGAGAAAGATACCTTTGGCTTCTGAGATGTCTTTTTTAAGACCCTCGATGATCACCTCTTTCTCGGCTCTTGTAAGCATAATACCTCCTAAAACAACGGAGGGAGATTTCAGGATGGCTTTACACGAATTAACCTCACGGCCAAACCGAACCTTCCTTCTTCAACCCCGTATCAATTATTATTTTGCAGCAACAGCAGTTGCTTCAATTGTGTCAATTTTTACACCAGGTCCCATAGTTGTGCTGATTGTCAGTGACTTCATGTAAGTCCCTTTAGCACTCGCTGGCTTAGCTTTAACGATCGCAGCTAGGATTGCGTTAAAGTTTTCTCTAAGCTTAGCTTCATCAAAAGATGATTTTCCAATTGGAACGTGGATAATACCATTTTTCTCAGTTCTGTATTCAACTTTACCAGCTTTTTGCTCAGCAACAGCTTTAGCAACATCTGGAGTTACAGTTCCAAGTTTTGGGTTAGGCATAAGACCTCTTGGTCCTAGTACTCTACCGATACGACCAAGTTTTCCCATCATATCTGGAGAAGCGATTACTCTATCGAAATCTAGCCATCCACCTGCAATTTTAGCAACGATGTCATCTCCACCTACGAAGTCAGCACCAGCTTCTTCAGCAGCTTTTAGCTTATCACCTGAAGTGATAACACAAACTCTTACTGATTTACCTGTACCAGCCGGAAGAGCGATCGCTCCACGAATCATTTGATCAGCGTGTCTTGGATCTACACCAAGTCTGAATGCTAGATCAACTGTTTCGTCAAAATTTGCAAACTTAACTTCTTTGATAAGTTTAATTGCTTCTTCAATTGAATATAGTTTATCTTTGTCTACTTTTGTAAGAGCTTCTACAAGCTTCTTAGATTTACTTCTTGCCATTTTTCCACCTCTTGGTTCAAACGATCTTTAGAGATCTCCCAATTAATAATCCTTCTGAAGACCCATAGATCTCATTGAACCTTCGATTGTTCTTTCAGCTGCTTCTTGTGATGCTGCTGTGAGGTCTGGTCTTTTTGCTTCTACGATTTCTTCAACTACTTGCTTAGAAACTTTTCCAACTACTTCTGTACCTGTTTTTTGAGCTCCACGCTTTAGTTTTAGTTTCGTAGTAAGAAGGTAAGATGCCGGTGGCGTCTTCGTTACGAAAGTAAACGAACGGTCAGAATAAACCGTAATGATTGTAGGAAGTGTTACACCTGCGTCCTTCTGAGTCTTCGCATTGAAGGCTTTACAGAATTCCATGATGTTTACACCTTTCTGTCCAAGAGCCGGACCAACTGGTGGTGAAGGGTTAGCTTTACCGCCAGGGATCTGTAGCTTAATGAACCCAGTAATTTTCTTTGCCATTTTCTACTCCTGCGATCTAATAGATCTACCAACTTTTATTAAGAAACTTTTTCAACTTGAGTAAAGTCGAGCTCAACTGGCGTTGGTCTACCAAAGATTGAGACGTTTACTCTAATTTTACCTTTATCATTAATAGCTTCTACTGTTCCAACAAATGAAGCGAATGGTCCTTCGATAACCTTTACAGTCTCACCTTCAGCAAAGTTAACACTTGTTTTAGGTTTCTTGAATCCTTCTTCAGCTTGATTCGTCATGAAAGCAGCTTCTTCGTCAGAGATCGGCGCTGGTTTGTCTGGTGTACCACCTACAAATCCAGTAATTTTATCCGTATCTTTAACAAGGTGCCATGTATTATCATTCATCACCATCTTAATCAAGACGTAGCCTGGAAAAAGTTTACGTCTGATTGTTCTTTTTTTACCACCAGCGTGTGTAACTACTTTTTCTTCAGGAACGAGAATATCTTGGAAGTACTCGCTCATTTTGTAGTTAACAACTCTTTCTTTAAGAGTCTTCTCTACTTTATTCTCTTGTCCAGTAAGAGTCTTAGCGATGTACCACTTAAATCCATCATCTTTATTTTCTGATGCATCCTCAGTTGATTCTTCTGTAGTTTCAGCAGTTTGCTCTACAGTTTTTTCAGTTACTTCCGAATTTTCTTCGTTTTTTACTTCTTCATTGCTCATGAATATTTCCTCTTAAATTAGAAGATGAGATTTAGCACTTTTCTAAATGTAAAATCAACTAGTACGAAAACACTACTTACAATTGATAATCCAATAACAAGGCCTACTGTAATTTTTACGACAGCGTCTTTGTCTGCCCAGTTAACTTTTACTAATTCATCATAAACTTCACCCATGTGAACTGAAGCTTTTACGTTTTTAATGACGCCCATGAATACGATTAGACCAACTACGATACCAGCACCTTGAGTAACTGCTAGAAAGTTTGGAACTTTCGCTTCTAGGTCAAACCATTCACCCATTTTTGAAACAAATGCAATCGTAATATATCCTGTAAGGATACCCATAATTGCAACAAACGCATTAATCCATTTCTTTTTGTCTTCTGCTCTTACAATAGACATAGCACTTCCTTGAAAGTTGCACTGTCGCAAATAAATTTGCTCGACAGAGAGGGTTTTCATAACCGGTTAAGTCTTCCATATATGCGATAGATAAGACATTTTGTCCACTGAATTTTTACACGATGCAGTTTTTTGCAAGTTCTACACAGTGAGTAACAATGACGATCTTATAAAAGGCACCACAAGAGTCTAATGAATTAGGTTTTAAACTTCAAGTAAGACTTTTTTGATCTAACTAAATATTGTGAAGTAAGTGGCGGGCGCAGAGGGATTCGAACCCCCAACCTACTGATTTGGAATCAGCCGCTCTACCAATTGGAGCTATACACCCGAAGAATGAAACATTTTTTACAGTAAGGAAGAGGGGTAGTCAAGCTACCCCTCTATATTTTCTATGAATTAGAAAATTATTCTAGAATGTCAGAT
>NZ_JAQSLN010000006.1 GCF_028649655.1 Halobacteriovorax sp. GB3 | reverse complement strand
CCACCGCCGATTCCGATTCCAATTCCAGGATATCCACCACCGATTCCACCAGGGTAACCGCCGATTCCGATTCCAGGATATCCACCTAAACCTCCACCGATAGTAATACCGCCAGAGATTCCAATACCATTACCGTAACCACCAAGACCTCCAAGAGATCCACCGATTCCAATTCCAAGTCCAGGATACATTCCACCTGAGCCAGAGAAATATGGCCCCATCATTCCACCTAAGAATCCAGGAGTGTAGCCGGCGCTAAGAAAAGGATTTCCACCCAGTCCACCAAAACCACTTCCATAGATTCCACCAAAGCCAGCGAAGTCTCCGCCGCCAACAAAGTTACCATTACATTGCATCATGCTCTGAGCATCTTCAGCAACAATTGGAGTGGCTCCTCTTTCGATAGAATAATCAAGATATGAGTTAAAATTTGATTTACATGCTTCGTAACCAGAGTTGTAGTAACCCTCGTAGGCATTGGCCCATGCTTTATTTGACTTGTATCCGAGATAAGCTGATCCAAGTAAACCAACTACAGGCATGACTGCATTTAATCGTTCAGACCAAACGTCATTCTTCGGTGGCTGCATCATCAAACATTCCACGCAAACTTCCCCACCAATCGAAGCAGATTGTCTTAGCAGATAACAACGATCTCTACTATCTGAGTCTGCGATAAACTGACAGTCGTTTGATGCTTGTGCGTTTGGAGCACTCGATCCCGAATCATTATAATAGTCTTCAAAGCTAGAGTCCGAGTATGGATCATTTGCAAGAGTTCCTCCCACAAGTGACGTCATCAACCAGACAACAAATAAAAGCTTTTTAGTACCAAATTGCATAAGGTCCTCTCATCTTATGTATCTTAACCCGAGTTCATTAAATATTTTAAACAGGCCAAGATTTTTTATCTCATTCGCTTTACGGTGATTACTTGATAAAACTTTAACTTTATTTGATGAAAATCCTTAAACTCTTGAAATTACGTCAAACATGATCAGAATGAGTATTTACTGGAAAGTACTTTAAAGCTATCTTCATGCCTATGAATGGATATGGAACACTATTTGAATGGCTTATCGTAATTGGGGTTATCCTCGCTCTTATTTACACGAGCTTCATTATAAAAAATGAAAAAAATACGTTTTTAGAAACGGCATTGCCGATAGATTTTCATGGCTACCGTTTTCTCATCCCCTCTTGGTGGGATAAAACTTTAGATGAAGTAGACACGCTTACATTTGAAAGAACTGACACTCGCTACGACTGGAAGGCCACCTTTACATGGATGCCATTTGAAGGTGAAGGAATGCTCATTGAAGATAAATTCAAATCTCTTATGAAAGAGAGAGAAATCCTCTTTGATCCCGATACAGGAGACATCCTTAACCCGGCTGACTTTTGCGATCACCCTCTAAGCACGAGTAGCCCCTCAACAGAAATGGTACGAATAGAAGGCATGGCAACTCAGGAACAAGTTGATAGAATCTACTACGACGCCTTCCTTCTTAAAGATAAAGAGCAAAAAGCTTTTCTATTGTGTGAATCGAGAAGTTCTATTTTGAATGGCCTCGTAGAAGGGCCCTATTTTGAAGAGGCAATTTTAAGACTAGACATAAAAAAAGCCACCTAAGAAGGTGGCCTTTAATTAATTCTTTTTAGAAGAGAATTGACGAATCTTTCTAATGAGAAAAGCTTGAAGCTCTTCATCACTTCCAAAAACATCATCAATAAAATCGCTACTCAAAACGAAATCATTCATTCTTTTAGAAATCTGATTAAGAGACTCTACAAGGTAAAGTCCACTAATATTCTCACCACTGAAAGACTTAATAATTTCTTTTCTGGCGTGGTTGAACATTTCAGTTTCAGTAATGTCTTCAGGAAGATAATCATCTCCCATTTTCTCTTGCACTTCTTCTACAGCTTGCTCACGAATATCTTCATCAGTAGCAAAACTAACACCATATTCAGTGGCCATTGAATCAATTAAAGCTTCACGGTTAGCAATGTCGAATTCGATCATCCCTTTGGCCTTAAGATTATCAATTGTGTAACTCGCAAGAGTTTTTAGTGTTTCAAAATCAGTTCTCATATTGAAAAACTCCAAATACTTGTAAAATCTGTCTTTTAGTGTACCCCATAAATCTTGCATCTAACAAGTAACTTTACAGAATTCCTCACTATTTACGCTTAATTAATTTTAAAAGGCTTTTAAATTCTCCTAGAACCCCTAGAATTAACGCATAAGCCAAAACACCAGAGATCCCACTTAAACAGAAATAAAGGGCCCTTTCTAAATAAATTGCCTCTCTATCATAAAATAGTTGAGAAACATTCTCAGCTGCTAGATAGCATCCAATCGCAGCAATGAAGATTTTAAAAATTCTTGGATAGAGAAAGAAGCGAATCCCTATGTCGAGATACTTATTTAAAAAGATCGATTGTAAAAGAGTGATGACAAGCATCGAAAGACTTGTCCCTAGAGCAAGAATCTTAAAACCGTAAACAGGAGTTAAACTCACACAAAAGATGATATTGCAAAAGATGGCCAGCACAGAAATAAGAACCGGAACTTTTGGTTTATCTAAAGTAAAAAACGTTGGAGAAAAGATTTTATAAAGTCCATAAAAAGGAAGTCCAACTAAATAGTAATTCAGAGCACTCGTAACCATGGCCGTATCTTGACCACCAAAACGACCACCTTCAAAAATCAATTGAACCGTTTCACTTGCAAGTGCAAATAAAAGAGCAAAGGCAGGCATCACAGTGAGAAAAGAAAAGAAGTAACCCGTTTTCAAATGCTCAATACTTCCGATGCGATCGCCCTTTTTCCAGGTTTCAGAAAAATGGACAAGATTCGAGTTAGCAATCGAAACGCTCAAAATTCCAACAGGAAATTGAAAAAGGCGAAAAGCATAATTTAGCCACGTCACTGCTCCAACCATTGTTGAAGTAGCAAGCATTGTCGTGATTAAAATGTTGATCTGAGTTGCAGCAATACCGATCGTACCAATACTAATTCGGTTCATGATCTTAGTCGTTGCTTTGCTAAAGAGCTTCACTGGACCTAGTGGTCCATAGGCCTTTTTAAATAAAATCGGAAGCTGAATAAGCATTTGAACAGCACCACCGATTAATACACCGAAACCTAGAGCATAAGCTCCATTCATTCCAAAGTTCTCCATAACACTTGGACCAAAGAGGATGGCAAGAATCATCACTACATTGAAGAAAGCCGGGGCCATTGCTGGAATGAAAAATACTTTAAGTGTATTGAGCGCACCCATAAAAAGTGCCGCAAGAGAAACAAATGTAAGAAAAGGAGCCATGATGCGAATGAGCATCACTGTAACCTCTACCCTCTGAGGGTCTGATGTAAATTTCTCATCAGTCATAAGATGAAGAATTTCACTGGCAAAACCCATAATAAAGAGAGAGATGAACCCAGTAACTGTTCCAAGAAGGAGAAACATCGACCATAGAAGTCTTCTTGCTTCCTCGTCACTAATCGTACGAATTTCTGTAAAGACGGGAACAAATGCCGATGAAAAGGCACCTTCAGCAAAAAGGTCTCTCAGCATATTGGGCAATCGATAAGCGATGGAATAAGCATCAGTGATACCAGAGGCACCAAAGACATGGGCAAGGGCTTTTTCTCGAACAAGTCCAAGAACTCTAGATGAAAATGTAGCCAGGGCCATTTTTAAGGCCGAAAGAATGAATGACTTTTTATCTTTACTCATAGAGCTCTATCATAAAGCTCTTAAAACTGGTCTGTCGATAGAAGAACGAGAGTACAAGCTCTTTCAGTAGAAATATTATTCTTAGTGAGTTCACTTTCTAAAAAATCATTTTCAGTGCCTGGATTAAAAATAACTCTTCCTACATCCAACTTTAATATTTCATCTTTTAACTGCGAGCTAATTTTAGAATTTACATAAACAGTAAGAGTGTCGTACTTTCCTTTCAGTTCACTCAGAGAAGAGAATACTTTTCTCCCTTCAATCTCACTGAGTTTTGGATGGACTAAAATCGTCTCATGCCCATGGTCTTCAAGCATCTTCATCGCTTTATAAGAATAGCGATCAACACAGTCCGAAGCACCAAGAATAATAACTTTTTCACTACTCACATGAACTCCCTAATTAAAAACACATTGAGTAACTCCATTTGGAGTTGTAATTTGTGCCTCTTTTATTTTACCACCAATCTTTTTAATGAAGACCTCGCCTCCATCAAATTTAAGAGATTCTGCAAGTTCATCATATAAGACCTTACCGCCATTCACATATTTTTGAATGACTTCAGGGGTTGGATTATAGACATCTTTAGGGTCAATTTTAACAGGAACTGGAAAAGTATCTGTATCTTCTTTATAGAGAACTAACCTCTTTACTTCACCATTTTCTGCATCGTCCATAAAAACTCTCAAGCGAAAGACATCCCCCTGCTCACTTTCAAAGTGAATATTTTGCCAAGAAAAAGAGCTCTCTTCGTAAGCACCAAGCTGTTTGGCCATGAAGGTTTTAAAAGTAACAAGATCTTCAAAGCCACTATTCACATCTTGGTTTACTTCATAACAACTATCTAAAACCGACTCGATAACACTCATTTCATGGTGCTTAAGGTTTTTTATCTCCGAAATTGCCGAGCGATTTCCACTGGGAGTAAGACCATTAGAATTAGACCTTTCAACACTATTTGAACTTTCCACAATTCCATTGCCCACATCATCTTTTCTCTCTTTCATGATCACCAAAGTATAGGCACCATAAACACCAATGAGAAAGAGGACCGCAATTACTTTTCTTACAACATTCTTCATAATTTTAACCATTTACAATTTTCAATATCGATAAAACAGCTTTTCAAACACAGTTGTCTAAGCTAGTAATTTAGCATGGATCAATTAGAAAGCTTTGAAAATAAAAAAGAATATGAATTCAACTTTATCGAACCCTCAAGTGCTCTGAACTGGGACGAATACTTCATGCTTCAAGCAATGATGGCAAGTTTCAAATCCAAAGATCCTGCAACTAAAGTTGGATGCGTCTTCGTTGACGAAAACAATCATCAAATCACCTTTGGCTATAACGGCTTTGTCGCTGGTATTGACGAATCGAGCCTTCCTTGGGGCAAAGATAAGACTGCCCCTTTAGAGTATCAAAAATATGGATATGTCGTGCACGCTGAGGCGAACGCCATCCTTCACTCAACAAGAGGCCTATCAAATTCAAGATGTTATGTAACACTTTTTCCTTGCCACGAGTGCGCTAAGCTTCTTGCCAGCTCAAAAGTTAAAGAAGTTATCTATCTTTCAGACAAACATGTTGGGACTGAGTCCAACCGCATCTCAAAAAGAATTTTTGAGTTATGTGGAATTCAATATCGACGCCTTGAGCTACAAGACAGAGTCCTAGTTGAGCTAAGTCAACATTTACAGGCCCTCGTCCAAAGCTAACCTAAGCTCACTATAAGTTTCATATATTTTGTATGGTATACTATTGTTTGAATAATAAAACTGTAGTAATACCAGTAGTAAGCAGACAAAATCTAACAAAGAAGAACGTTATGGTCCTTTCCAAAATCAAAAAAGGTCAGATTGTAAAAATCAAATCATTCAACGATGCTTTCGATGCCAAAGCACTTATGGTTGGAGTTGGTCTTTTACCTGGTGACGAAGTTACTATCATTAGCCAATCTTTCTTAGGCTCTCCACTTACCATTCGATTGAAACATGGTGAACTCATTGCGATGAGAACGAAACAAGCTGAACTAATTAACGTTGAAGTGATTGCAGGATAAATTATTATGAGTACAGTTTTACTACTGGGCTGCCCAAACTCTGGGAAGACAGCTCTCTTTAACATGCTCTCAGGAGCAAACAGAAAAGTTGCCAATTATTCAGGAATTACAGTCGACACAGCAACTGCTGCATTAAGAAGTAATAAGAAGAATGAAAAGCAAATCAACATTGTTGACCTACCAGGAATTTATAGTTTAGTTCCCTCATCAATTGATGAAGCTGTTACGGTCTCGACTCTTGTCAAAGAAAACCCAAGACTAAAAGAATATGATGAAGTTGTCGTTGTTATTGACTTAACAAGACTTGAAGCTTCTCTCGCTTTAGCCCTGGCCCTAAAGGACTTCTACGAAGGTAATATCAAAGTTATCTTTAATAAATCAGATATTGAAGTTGCTAAAAACCTCGACCTAGAAGGACTTGGAAAAAACTTAAATGTTCCTTTTATCATTACAAGTACGATCAAAGGAAACGAAAAAGAACTCGACGCCTTTCTAAGAAATAATCTTGCAGATAAACCAGTTTCTCTATCTAAAAAGATTATTCTTTCTGAAGAGTCTAGTAGCTATAACCCATTTGATACTGACTATAACAGCAACGAATTTATTGACCTAGGACATAACGAAGTTGATACTCTGGCCATTGTTGAATCTTACCAACGAAAGTCTCGTGATCTTAAGGCCAATTACACAATTGCCAATCACGATAATTATATTAAAACGACAAATAGAATCGACAATCTAATTCTCCATCCATTCTTTGGAGGAGTAGTTTTCCTCGGTATCTTTTACTTCATCTTTCACGCTCTTTATACATTTTCAGGTCCTATCATGGACTTTATTGATGAGAATATTGGAGCTCTTGGAGAATTTGTCGCTGCAACTCTTCCAGAGGGAATGCTCAATAGCTTTCTCGTAGATGGAGTTATTGCGGGTGTAGGAGGAGTCGTTATCTTCCTTCCACAAATTATGATTCTCTTCTTTCTTTTAAGCCTTCTTGAGCAATCAGGATATATTGCAAGAGCATCAATCCTAACAGACAAGATCATGAGTTACTTTGGTCTTAACGGAAAGGCCTTCCTTCCGTATATGTCGGGTTTTGCTTGTTCAGTTCCAGCAATCATGGCCACAAGAACAATTGCCGACAAGAAAGAGAGACTTGCAACGTTAATGACGATTCCACTCATTACATGTTCTGCAAGACTTCCAGTTTACATTCTTCTCATTGGTACTTTTATTCCAGAAAAAACTGTACTTGGAGTCTTTAATCTTCAGGCCCTTTCTTTTTTCTTTCTATACTTTCTAGGAAGTATCGTTGCTTTAATTATGGCAAAGATTTTCAGATTGACTCTTTATAAAGGGAAGACGAATTCATTTATCATTGAGCTTCCTCTTTATAATAGACCTTCATTTAAAACGGCAATGAAATCCTCTGTCTTAAAAGGAAAGGTTTTCTTAAAGAAAGCAGGAACAATCATACTTGCCCTATCAATGGTGATCTGGGTTCTCTCAACTTTCCCTAAAGTCGATGATTCAAAGCTTGAGGGCATGACAGAAGCACAACAAGCGTCTTACAGTCTTGAATATTCAACGATGGGTCGCCTTGGTAAAACAATCGAGCCTGTTATCGAACCACTTGGTTATAATTGGAAAATGGGAATCGGAATTCTTGTTGCCTTTGGTGCGAGAGAACTTTTCGTTTCAACACTTGGAACAATTTATGCTCTTGGAGATGTTGATGAAGAATCAACGACACTAAGAGAGCGATTGCAATCAGAAATTAATCCAGTGACTGGTAAGCCAGTATTTAATTTTGCCGTTGCTTGGTCTCTATTAATTTTCTTTGCTTTTGCAGCTCAGTGTATTTCAACTCTGGCCATTGTAAAAAGAGAAACAGAATCATGGAAAAGTGTATTAGGAATGACTGCATACCTAACTCTTCTTGCTTACGGCGGAGCCTTTCTGACCTATCAATTACTCATTTAAATAGCTTACTAAAAAAGGGTGGAATTTCTCCACCCTTTTTATTTTCTAATCTTAACAAAATCCTATTATTTATCCTCTAATTTCTTCCCAATTACACCAAGACAAAAAGTCAGTTCCCCCCTATAATCTTTAATGACTTTAACACCTACACCATACGGAGAAATACATGAAACCGTTTATCGTTGTATCAGATGGAATGGACAAAGATGTTTTTGCTAATTTACAAGAACAAGCTGAATTTGAAGTTCATCCAAAAGCAAAACTCACACAAGACGAATTAAAAGAACTGCTTCCTAAAGTAAATGCTCTCGTCATTCGTTCAGCGACAACAGTTGATGCAGAATTACTGAAAAGTGCACCTAACCTCAAGTATGTTATCCGTGCTGGAGAAGGAACTGATAATATCGATAAAGTGAAATGTGAAGAATTAGGAGTTAAAGTTTCAAATACTCCAGGTGCTAATAACAACTCAGCCGCAGAGCACGCCATTGCTCTTATGATGACAGTTTTAAGAAAGACGGCCTATGCCCACTCTACGATGAAAAATGGTGGATGGGATAAATCAAAATATACAGGTTTAGAATTGGCCAATAAGAAAATTGGTGTCGTTGGATTTGGTCGTATTGGTCAGATCGTGGCGAAGAGACTTTCTGGGTTTGAGCCAGAAGTTCTTTTCTTCGACCCGTTCCTTGAAAAATCAGATATTCCTTATGCGACAAAAGCAAAAGACCTTGAAGAAATCTTCTCAACTTGTGATGTGATTACTCTTCACACTCCTTTAATGGATAGTACGAGAGGACTAGTTGATGAAAAACTTCTAGGACTAATGAAACCAGATTCAGTCCTTGTGAACGCCTCTCGTGGTGGAATTGTTAATGAAGAAGCTCTCTTTAACATTCTGAATGAAGGAAAAATCAGAGGTGCTGGATTTGATGTTTATGCAACAGAGCCACTTGAAGAAAACTCTAAACTTAGAACTCTAGAAAACCTTGTTATGACTCCGCATTTAGGTGCTGCAACAGAAGAGGCGCAAATTAGAGTTGGGGCCATGGCCTTTGATCAATTAAAAGAATTCTTCCTTAACGAAAACCTCGTTAACGAAGTAAAGGCCTAATATGCAATCGCTAGCAATTATTGGCTCCCAATGGGGAGATGAGGGAAAAGGCAAGATTACAGATCTACTTGGTGCAAAATGCGATGTTGTCGTACGCTATCAAGGCGGAAACAATGCTGGACACACTATTATTGTAGGCGACAAGAAAATCGTTCTTCACCTTATTCCTTCAGGAGTACTCCACTCTCACTGTACTTCAGTGATTGGTCATGGTGTTGTCTTCGACCCTGAAGCCTTTATGGTTGAAATGGAGAATGTTTCAAACTCTGGAATCAATCTCACGAGTGAGAATCTAAAGATCTCATCAAATTGTTCAATCATTACTTACTACAATAAGCTTTTAGATGGTCAAAGAGAAGCCAAGGGTCCAGTTAAGATTGGAACAACCGGAAAAGGTATTGGACCAACTTATGAAGATAAAATTTCAAGAAAAGGAATTAAGCTTCGAGATCTTTTTGATTTAGACATACTAACAACAAAGCTTGAAGCAAATCTCATTGAAAAAGAAGCTCTTTTTAAAAATCTCTATAGATGTGACTACCCTAGCGCACAAGAAGAAGCGAAAAGACTCTATGAACTAGGTAAAAAGATTAAACCATTTGCAACTGACACATTCAGTTTTCTCGATCAATCAATTCGTGAAAATAAGAAACTTCTCTATGAAGGTGCACAAGGAGTACTCTTGGATATTGACTATGGTTCTTATCCTTTTGTTACTTCTTCAAATACATCTTGTGGTGGGATCTACACAGGAGCAGGTCTTCCAGGAAAATCGATTTCAGAAGTCTTGGGTATCACAAAGGCCTATACGACAAGAGTTGGCGAGGGACCTTTTCCAACTGAGTTATTTGATGATGTTGGTGAATTTATTCAAACAAAAGGTGGAGAATTTGGAGCAACGACTGGCCGAAAAAGACGATGTGGCTGGCTAGATCTTCCACTTCTCAAGTACACGGTAAAAGCATCTAATCTAACATCTATCGCGCTGACAAAAGTCGATGTTTTAAGTGGAATGGATACTCTTAAAGTTTGTTATGCCTATGAATACGAAGGTGAAACAATTGACTGTGCTTATCCTGGTATCGATCTCTCTAAAGTGAAACCACTTTATAAAAAAATGAAATGCTTCAGTGATGACTTTAAGTCAGACACTCTCTCAAAAGAATTGGAAGACTATATTAAAGAGGTTGAACAATTCATTGAAATCCCCGTTGGAATTATTGCTTACGGGCCTGAGAGAAGTGAAATTAAATTCAGAAAAGACTACTTCTAGAAAAAGAAGGGGAGTATTCACTCCCCTTTTTTATTTCTCCTTATTTTTTTTCTCTTTTAACTCTCTTAATGCCTCTTTACTTGGCTTCACATCTAGCTTGCCAATTAAGGTGTGTAGGCGGTTTATATTGAGTCCCGTATCTTGAATAATTAACGTACTAGCAAGCTTGCTTTCGATAATACGTCCGTATCGACTTATGAAAGGACGGAGGGCCCTTGCTATTAGCGCTCCGCTATTAGGATGTGTGAGTGTGTAGGATGCCATGAAGAAGTCATGGGTCTTAGGAATCCCCGTTGAGTCACTCTTTGTGTTCACGTTCATTATTGGGAGAGATTGATAGCGAACATCTCGTGACTCAACAATCTTGTACGTCTTTTCATCAATAGGTACTCGAATCAAGTTACTTTCAAATAGTAAACTTGTAATTAATTTGTCTGCATTACTTTGATTCCATTTTAAATCATCAGAATTTGTAACACCTCCTTGTAGTTTAATCGTCGTTGTATACGATTTACCTGTTAATTTACTCGCAAGATCTAAGCACTCTTTCACTTCATTACAACTTTCAGCTGCGCTACTATTTAATGGGAAGATTGAGGCCAAAAGTACAAATGATCCTAAAAGAATTGCTTGTTTTTTCATCTAAACTCCTTGTTTGTGATGATCTTGCTACGTATTCCATGATGAACTTTCCAAATGTAAATTGTGTCAAAGAAATGTCAAAAGTTGAACGTTTTTGTTTAAAGTTTAGACAATTCCTTCTTTATAAAGTGCTGAAATTAAGAAAATAGATATGGCAACGATCTTGCTTTATAAACACAAAGGAGTTTTTTATGCTTAAGAAAGTCACGGCGCTGACCATCTTGGCCGTATCATTTCATTCTTATTCGTTTGGGATTGGAAGCTTTAAAACAAGCTACCTTCAATCACTTATTTATAGAAACCAAACGATAAAATCAGATGATTCAACTAAATCAAAGGGGAAAATTGACCCTTATACCTACTGCTATGGAATTTTCTTATCTCAAAAAGAAGTTTGGGAAAAAGAAGTTCAAAAACAAGAGGGACAAACTCAACTTGTTCAACAAGGTGGAATTTCTAGGCCCTTTACACTAGATGAAATCCTCAATATGGAAGAGAAACATCCTCATTTGAAAACAAATATCAGAGGTACAAATAGATTAAAAGATACTTACTCAATCCTTGGAAAACCAAGATTTCCTCATGCTCGAACAACATGTTCAGACTTCTTTGAAGAAGAAGTTCAAGTTAAGCAAATTGATGGGAAACTTTGTCGTGAAGTTCGCTTTACCACACCAGAAGACCCTTCCATGATTTATTACCAAGTCTACTGTGCTAACGATTATAGCTTATACATAAAGTTTGAATGATCAAAAACTACAATAAAACAATCCCCCTATTAATAATGATTTCCCTACTGCTGCAAATAAAGTGCGCACTAGGGAATTCTCTTTTCTGTGAAGATGAAAATCGTTTCATCCACAAGGGAATCTCTTGCTGTAAAGAACTCTAAAATCAAAAACAATGTAAGGATATAATTGATAATCAATTATCAAATGAATTAGTTGAAACAATTCAAAGGGCACAAAAAGAAATTGATGATGAAATTCACCCTGCTGGAGCCTACCCTAATTGCCATTGGCTTTCTTTATATATGAATGAGTCAACAAGCTATCTTAATCCAAATTATCAGTCGGCCGTTATCCTTGAAGACTATGTCTCAAACTTAACGAAAGTTAAAAGAGAAGATCTAAAAAAAGGCGATCTTATTTACTTTGAAGAACACTCGAAGTCTCGCTATACAGAAAATGGAAAGAATTACTACAGAAACCTACCACCGAGACCTGCCCATAGTGCAACCTATATTGGAAATGGGTTTATTTTGCAAAAGGAGAATGTCTTCAACAAGATATTCTCTCTAGCTCCGCTTTCAAGCTCAATACACGCTTATGAGAAAGGTCTTAACTCTAGACCTCAAATTAAACGTGGAACGATTAAAATGCGCTATTTTAGAGCGAAGAATTAAAGAATTTCACCATAGAGTTTATTCTCTTTAAACTCTTTTAAATAAACTTCTTTAATCTGATTCTTTAGATCATCTTTGCTATCAACAAAGACGCGAACATAATTTGTCGTATAACCTTCCCACAGACCGGCCTTATTCTTTCTTTCAAAAAGAACTTCACTCGTGCTACCTACCTGATCCTCAGCAAACATATTAAGCTTAGCTTCACCAAACATATTCAAGGCACGAACTCTTTCTTTCTTTGGTCCGTGCTGGATGTGGTTATCCATTTTTGCAGCCGTTGTGTTCTTTCTCTTTGAATAAGGAAAGACGTGAAAATGGGTAATAGGTAGCTCTTTTAAAAGCTTAAACGTATTTTGAAACTGCTCCTCTGTCTCACCAGGGAAGCCACAAATTATATCAGCACCAATTCCAGCATTTGGAAAAGCTGTAATGATTTTATTAATAACATCTCTATAATAAGAAACATCATACTTTCTTCTCATATTCTTAAGAATCTCATCATCACCACTTTGAAGTGGAATATGAAAATGATCCATAAATTTAGGAGAAGATTTAAATACTTCTAAAAGTTCATCTGTAATCGTATTTGGTTCAACTGAAGAGAGTCGTAGCCTTTCAAGACCCTCAAGAGATAGAAGTTCTTTGATAAGATCAGTGAGCTTCTCACCACTATTGGCCTCATATTCACCAATATTAACACCAGTTAAAACAATTTCTTTAAAGCCTCTTTCAAGAAGTGCTTTTGCATTAGTCACTGCTTCTGCAACACTGATGGCCCTTGAGCGCCCTCTTGCAAAAGGAATAATGCAAAATGAGCAAACATAGTTACACCCATCTTGAATCTTTAAAAAAGCTCTCGTATGTCCTTCGGCAGAAGTTGTCGCGGCCCCGTAAAACTCGTGAGTCTTATCGATATGAATAACATCATCACCTTCTTCACTAAGGTAATCAAAAACTTTATATTTTTCAGTCGTCCCTAATACAAGATCAACTCCTTGCATTTGAGCAATACGTGGAGCATCCATTTGTGCGTAACAACCAGCAACGACAATCTTTCCTTCAGGACTTGCTTTATGCGCCTTACGAATAAGGTTACGACAAGTAGAGTCCGCACCATCAGTTACCGTACAAGTATTAATAAAAGTAACATCAGAACTCTCACCGAAATCAACAACTTTATAACCACGATCAACAAACCCTTGAGCGATTGATCCTGTTTCTGAAAAATTCAGGCGACACCCAAGCGTGTGAAAGCTAACTTTTTTCAATGATTCATTTGTTAATTCTGTTTCAGTTGTCATTTCTATTAGACCTATGCCCAAGCTAAATAAGAGGCTAAAAAATACGTATTTTGAACTGACTGAAATTTAACACGAAGTGCCCAATTTTCAAGAAAATCATGCAGTTTTTAGAAAAAAATATACAGAAGCTAAAAAAGTCCATTGACTTTTATCCATCAATTTCTTAGTATCTCTTTCACCGAAATGACGGATGTGGTCTCGTAGCTCAGTTGGTTAGAGCATCTCCCTTTTAAGGAGAGGGTCCTGTGTTCGAGTCACAGCGAGATCACCATTTCGATTTGAGTATAATCTAAACAAATTTCAGATAATGCTCCCATCGTCTAGCCCGGTCTAGGACACCGCCTTTTCACGGCGGTAACAGGGGTTCGAATCCCCTTGGGAGTACCAAGTTTATAAAAAGCCTAATCTTCGGATTAGGCTTTTTTTTGCCTTATAATTCCATTAATATAGAAGTTTTGACTTGATGCTCGGTCTGCCGCGCCCTTGGCTTGCATACCTTAGTCTCAAACATCTCCACTTCAATGCTTGCCACTGGCAACCATTGCCGCGGGATGCCCCTTGGGAGTACCAATTTATAAAAGAAGCCAGTCTATGACTGGCTTTTTTTATTTCTAAAAACGTTTGCTCGTTATTCGGGAAGTCCTCGGTCGGCAGTGGAAAGAATCTCAAATTCACTATCGATAAAAGCGACAGACTATTTCTAAAACCGTTTATATTTTAATTCTTTGTCTTTCTATTCACTGATCGAAAAACTCGCTTTTTCGATCAAAATTTATTTTTTGTATTTTAAGTCTGAGCCTTTTCGCGCAGACTTAGTTCATATTCCTATTTATTAAAAATTATTCTCTCAACTTGTGAAAGTGTATAGTTACTCATTAGTCCCTTTTCTGTCTCAAAAATATATTCATCCTCTACTCTGTTCTGTGTCTTTGGAATAAAAGCGACGAGCTTTTTCCTCCCATATTTTGTTTCAAATTCATCTCCAATACATAGAGATTCTCCAAAACAAAACCCTTGATTATCCACTGCAACGACAAGGCGGCCAACAACCTTTTGATCTTTATCATCTTCAAATATGGCCAAGTCTTCGTCTTTTAGATTTATACCTACCTGACTAGCCTTGAAATATGTTCTTCCAGACAAGAGACCCTTGTAATACCAAACAGGTGATTTTCTTAATACTTTCTTATAAACTTTAAAAGGGTCTAATTCTTCAAGGTCAACTTCCTTTATGTCTCCTTGTTGGTTTTGGAGCTGCAATTCACTTCTATCTTTTCTCACTACTTCATATTCATTCAAGGATTTTATAGCTACACTTTGCTCTTCATTTCTCCCATGCATATAACGACTAATCTTGTGTGCAAAACTTAAATCTTCTTTAATTATTTTGTTTTCTACTAAAAAAACAGAGTCGTTCTCTGCAACTTCTAAAGATGCATAAGATGAAATAGACGTTAGAACAATAATTCCAAGTAAGATGTTTTTCATTAAGTTTCTCCACTCATTTAAGTAATGTTTTTCTAAATACCATTACTCATAATTTCTTTATTTAAAAGTTTGACTATATACATGCAATACAAATGCCGGTTGTTAAAACTAAATATCTAGTAGTTATATAACAGTGATTGTTGAGCGTTTTGGCTGGTGTTTAAACTTTATACGAAACCTAGGGATATAGTGTAGCAGAGTATAATTTTGTGAGTTTCTTTGAAAGAGCGTATTTGATTTTTTTTAAATAAGTCCCGATCGATCACAGTAAATTCTGCTCGCTTTTGCACGTCGATAGCGATGAATTAACATGAAAAATGATGAAACTGAATTTGAATACGTGGAAAATTCAGCGAAAAAGGAGAAGTGGTAAGTCTTTGATTTAATGCTCGCTCTGCCGCGCCTTTGGCTTGCATACCTAAGTCTCAAACATCTCCACTTCAAACTCTAATAATGAACATCACTTTTTTTTGTCGAACGCCTGATAATAAAAAACTCAGCATCTAAATTTGACCTATTTTCTAAATAGTGTTTTTCCTCGGATTTAGCATGAAAACAAATACTATCACCTTCTCTTAGCACAACGCACTTCTCGCCTTCATATGCGTACAACTCACCTTTTGTAATATAAGCGACTTCATCAATGGCCGAGTGGATATGAGGAGCTGAGGCCTTAGTGCCTGGCCTTACTTTCTCTGAATAGATAAATAATTGATTCGTATGAAAAATTTTATCCGATAGTGCATATGGATAATCTTCCTCAGTTCTCCCTTCAGGTAACTTGTGCTGAATTTCCGTTTTTCGTTTAATATCCATTAAAGAATCAACTCCATCGGCTGCCCCTCAATATCAGCACCATTTATTGGACTTAGTTCAATATTACCGACTCGCTTAAATCCCATTCTTTCGTAGAAACCAATGGCCGTCAGAGTTGAAGTTGCTTTAATTTTTTTCTTATTAAGAAGTATGGACATATCAATCATATAATCCATTAATGTTGAACCTAATCCCTTAGATAAAACTTCAGGAGTTAGATATAATCCGTAAATTTCAACGGTAGAATCTTTTTTTGAATCGAAAATAAGAGCGTAACCTTCAATTGAATTATCTTGTTCAACAACCCACAAATGATGATTCAAAATGGCCTTTTTTCTTTTTTCACTATGAAACTCTCTATTTCCCCAAGCTTCAATTTGATCAGGGCGATAGTCTTTAGCATTAACTTGTTGAATGGATTTCATATGGGCTTGATGGATTCCTTCTTCATCTCCAATTCGTGCTCTTCTAATGTATGGACCCTTTTTAGTAGACTTCCATTCTTCTAAAAGAAGAGAAGTTACTTTTAAATCCCAAGAACGCTCTCTGTGATAAATAGCATTTCGAAGAATTCCTTCATAGGTGAAGTTTAATTTTTCCATCACACGAAAAGATGCAATATTTTGAACTTTGCATCGACATTGAATTCTATCGACTTCAAAAAAACTAAAGCAATAATCGATGACTTTTTGTGCAGCTTCAACAATTAGACCTTGCCCCCAAAACTCATCATTTAAAGCGTAGGCCAATTCCATATGGCGATTGGTTTTAGAAACCCAAAAACAACCAACAGTTCCTATTACTCTTCTCGACTTTTTCTCTACGATTGCGAATGGTTCAGGCGCACCTTCTTCATAAGAAGATTGAACATATTCAGAGATAAAGTCTTCACTGTCCTTTATCGTTTGATGTGGTTCCCAAAGAGTATACTCAGAAATATGCTTCTTTTTTGCATAAGCAAAGATATCTTCAGCATCATCAATATGAAGTTCTCTTAAAATTAATCTCTTTGTTTCTAATGTTGGTGGCATCCACATAAGAAGGCTCCTTTACAAAAGGATAGATTACTTTATTTGCAAAAGAAGCCAACAAATTTGTTCCTAAATTATCTTACAACATCTCTCATTTTTTTTAGAAGTTACCTAAGATTTGATCGACAACGTACTCAACTGTAGCCGATTGAGGGTAAGTCGGTTCATCTCCTATAAACGTCAATTCGTTACATTTTCCGAGTCGAATTGTTGCAATAGATAATTCTTTTCTCAATTCATCAATCTTCAAAGAGAGCTCGGCATTTGCCTCTTTACAGCTTACCTTACTCGAAACGTGAATATCTTTTTTCATAATAATCGTGGCAAAACTTGGCATTGAGCTGAGTAAAATTAAAACCAGTAAAAAATTCTTCATTTTTATCTCCTATCTACTTTTAGTATGTTGAAATTCATTACAATGTATTTATACAACTTATAAAATCCTTGTATCCGACCGTTGCATAACGACAAGCTTTGACAACAGAAACAGGATTTGAAAATTTTCTAGTTTCGACCGCTTCAATGCAACCAACGACTTCACTACCAAGAACAGCCCTGCCACAGGCATTAATCAGCGAGACATTTGTGTTATAAAATTTTACGACTTTCAAACATGAAACAAGAGAATGCTGTGAAGTCGTTCTACGACTACAAGCTCGAACTTGATCTGAAGACAATTCTCTTGGACCAGGGTTTGGATTTTCCAACTCTTCAATTCTCTTCTTCGCTTGATTTAAGTTTTTAAGACAAGACTTATTAGATTTTTCAAGACCTTTGTTTTCAACAGTAATGTTGTAGAGATCAATTTTAAGCTCTCGAACAGTTTCCTCACAATTACCAATTGGTCCTCTATCTTCTAAATCTTTTACTTTCTCTCTTAAATAAACAATTTCTTCTTTTTTCTTTTTCAATCTTTGTTTTAAGACTGAAATTTTCTTTTTCAATCGCTCAATATACTCTCTCTCAGTCTCATCGCGATTTTGTTCACCGTTCACAGCCTGCTCAATAACATTCGAATTTCTCTTTTCGCACTCAACATTTTTATCATTGCTACAAAAAATACCACATTCATTGAGTGCATCACTCTTTGCTTCGGCCTTTGTTCTACCGATTCCAGTATATGGTCCAAAGCCCTGATCTAATGTTTGGCAAAACCATGGTTTATTGAAATTGCGAACACCATCGGCCACTCGTCCTTCTATGACAGAGCCTAAAAAATCTGTATTTAAATTGATGGCATAAGCTAATGTTGGATTAGCAAGTATTGAAAATAATGTTAAAGCTTTTAATGTTTTCAAAAAAAATCTCCCTTATTGAGTTGATAAGAGAGATTTAATTTAGGATAGAGTTGTTCTCAATGAACAAAAGTGAACAAGTTTCTTAAAGCTGTAATTTTTCCACAATAAGTTCATCGAGGTGATTCTTAGAGATAGGTTTGCCGATAATTGTATATTCAGAATCTTCGATATCATCACCACCAAGAGCAGTGATAAAGATGATTGGCGTGTCTTTTAAAGCAAAATGGAGACTTAACCCACTTTTATCAGGCATTCTCACATCGGAAATAACAAGGTTTGGTAAAACCTTAGTAGAATTGATCTCGTCTGTTACTTCTTGTACAGACTTAAAGGTAGAAACAGCGAAGCCCCATCTCTTTTCAATGTGGCGCTTTAAAAAGGTAATAATGTCAGGGTCATCATCGACTAAATAGACAGAGATATCTTTGATATTCTTATCCAGCTCATCAAAGCTTTCTTCTTTCTTCTTAAAAAAATCAAACATACACATCACCTCTTTCATTTTGTAAGTTCATTTTCCCACTAAATCGTTCTTATTTTTGTTTATAAAAACGAAATTAAGGTGGAATTAAATTTAAAGTCCAAAATATAAGATAGTACGATTATTCAGAAGTTTACGTATTTGGCGATTTCTTTAAACTTTTCTCAATTTCTATTTTTTTCAAAGTCAAAATTCCAAAAAAACAGCACCTTGCCACTTTATTAAGGCACTCATCAAAAAAAATTGGATAAATAATTTCATTATATTAGCAATTAAACCGATAAATATTATCAGAATATTAAGTTCCTAGGTGAAAATGGCAGAGATGTTAAAAATATTAATAATTACTCTATTTTCTTTTATCTCATTTAGCTCAGTTGCAGCTAACAAGAGCTTTCCTTCTTTTACTAAGAAGGAATTGCAAAATATGTCGCCCCTAAAACTTAAGTCCATCTACAATGAGTATCAAAAATTTCTCATTAGGGCCGAAAGAAACTCAGGTTATCCAAAACAAATTCCAAGTAAGAAAGACCTTTTAAAGAAGTTCTCAGAAGTCTTTACACTTATTGACAGTGCTTACGCTTTCGATGGAGCTCCTTGTTACTATGGTGGATACAAAAGTATAATTTCAAAGGGTGAATGTGTAAGTCCAATTTCTTCTAGAGTTTCAGGATACAAAAGAGGTACTTGCTCAGCTTGGCAATTTCACTGTAATCCTACTCTTTATAAAGAGAATACTTGTATTAGTGGAATCAATAGTTATTCAAATATTGCAGGTCAATGCCTTAAGAGGGGAAAGCTAAGCCCTGAAGAACTTATAGAAAGAGAAAAAGATAACAAATTCAGTGATTTCATGAGAGAAGTCGATCAATACTGTTCTCAATTGTCGATAGATGGAACTGAAGAGTGCCAAATTCTAAAAGACTCATTAAGTAAGATCAAAAAAGAAAAAGAAGAGCCTGTTGATCAAAAGAAAGTCATGCAAGAAGTGACTTCGAGCCTTGAAAAAGTTCAAAGTTCAACAGAAGTTCCAAAAGGGTGTTTTGCAACGACTGATAAAAAGTATTGCCCAGAAGCTAATACTGATTCACTTGATAGCCTTTATGCTTCAGGGATTATCGGTTTTTTCACAGGAGATACTCCTAGAAAGAAATGTTCTGATAAACTTCCAAAAGGTATTGATCAAAAGAAATTATTAAAAGAACTGAAAGAGCGATATCCACATGATTTTGTCTTAACTGACTTTGCTAAAAGCTGTTTATCTAAGGCGCATGATGAAGTTGACTCTGACTACGAAAAAACGGATAAAGAACTAGCTCCAAGTTATATGATGGTCGATTACAATGTTAAGGCCGATAAAATTCAAAATGCTATCAATGACCTTCTCGACTCAAAAGATGTCATTAATGCAACTCTTGGTGATCAATCAATGAATTGTGAAGATCAAACAACAAAGAGAAATGCTGAGAGATGCTTAGAAATTAAAGGTTGCTCTCTAGGTAATCAAAATGAGCTATTCGATAGAAAATTAACTGATATTGAAATGGCCATTAAGTCGATTCAACAGCTTCAAGAAGAAATTAATACTCTTGCATCATCGTATTCATCTAGTAGGCTCTCATACAATACAAATAACTATAAAAAAGAAGCTAAAAGAAGAGAACTCGCAAAAAACATTCAAAATATTCTCGATAACAATCCTATTCTTAGAGGGAAACACTTCAACTCTATAATTAATGCCAATAAAAAGAAATCTTATGGTGGGTATTCATACAAAACACCTCTACCAAATAGAGAGGACATGAGAATTGCCCTTAAAAAACAAATGAAAGACACAAGAAGTCACATTAACGATATGGTTTCAGACTATCAAAATGCCCTTGCTTGTCTCCAAGGCGACTCAGATGACGATTGTGATGAAGTAGAAGATATTGTTAGAAGAACTGACTATAGATCAAAGTTTAAAGATGAAATTGATGAAAATTCGCAACTTTCAAAGTTAATTAATTTCCATGAATGTTCACAAGAAGAAAAACATAAAAGAGATGATGCCGATGATCTCATCATCGATATTGGCGCCAGTATTGCTTTAAGTTTTACTCCTTTTGCCGCTCTCAATGCTATTCGAGTTGCTGCAACGGCGGGTAAACTCTTAGCAACAACAGCTAGAACAGCTTCAGTTGCAACAAAAGCGGCAACTCTTTCAGCCGATGTTGCTTATACAGCTGACCAGACAAGCCAAGTTTACAAAGCTTGTCAAAATTCACAGGCAAATTACTTACAAACAACAACAACGCAATCACAAAGATCACTTAGTTGTGATGAAAGAAAAAAACAATCTATTGCAGCAACAAATCTTAATCGCTGTTCTTCAAGTGCAATCCTAACTGCCGCGATTGGTGCTCCAGTAGCGATTTCAGGATTTAAACTTTTAGATGTTGATACATTTACTGATGTTGCAAAAGTTGCGACAAGAAAAAGTGAAGTTCCTTTAATTACTGATCAAGCAACTAAAGGAATTGTAAATGGAGCCGGAAAAGAAATAAAAGCTTCTACGACTAAACTTCCAGCAGTAAAAACTGATCCTAAGCCTCCTGCAAAAGTCGAGACGACTTCAGTCTCTCCAAAAGCCGAAGCGAAAACGGGAGAGATAGTTACTGATACCCCAGCTATTTACAAGCAGAAGGAAGGAATTGAGTTAAGTCCTATTCAAGGGGAAGCAAAAGTTGTCCAAGAAAGGCGACAAATAGGAAAAACACCAGTTGAAGGTGCCTACGATATTAGAAAGCCCCTTTTACTAGAGAGTCCAAAAGGCACGGCAGTAATACCAGTAGATACGAAGAAACTTCCAGCGACCTTATCCAAAGATGTTTCCACATCGAGAACTGTCACTGGAGAGCTTATGCCTGAGCAAGTAAAAATTGGTTTAAAAAGAGAAGGCATTGAAAAAGCTCCAATTGAGGGACAGTTTAAACGTATTGACGATGATGCCTTAATCAGTCAAAAAGGTACACAGATTGTTCCAGCTCAATCAAAAGAATTAGTGAAGGCTACTTCAACAGATGTTGTGCCTAAGAAAGTACTCACAGGTGAGCTTATGCCTGAACAAGTGAAAATAGGTGTTAAAAGAGAAGCAATAGAAAAAGCTCCAATTGAAGGAAAGTTTACTCGCGTTGATGATAATAAGATTTCAGCACCTGTTCCTAAAATTGAAAATACACCAACTCCAACAAATAAGAAGGCTCTCTCTCTTACAAGAACAACGGCTTCTGCACCAAAAAAGATAAGAGAGATTTCTGCACCAGTTAAGCCGACAAAGCCATCTTCTACTGTAAAAGGATATCAACAGAGAACAGCAGCGGCCTTGAGACTAGGCTTCACAGGAGCAGCGAATGCACAGCAAGCTCAATACCCTGTTCGAGCTCCTTTAAAAGAAGGATTTCGTTCAGAGAAACCAGATGCAAATGATTTTGAAATTGACTATGCTGTTGATTATTCAAATTTAGGATTTGGAAGAGTTGTGGCCACGGCCATAAAAAAACCAGAAGGTTCAACTCCTGTTTTCTATATTGGTTGCCATCCAGATAAAGATGCACAATGTGAGTCAGGAATTAAACTCATCCCTCTTGATGCTGTTAACGAATTGAAAGGGACAATCTTTGCTAGAGCGATT
This sequence comes from Halobacteriovorax sp. GB3, assembly GCF_028649655.1. Classification (NCBI taxonomy): domain Bacteria; kingdom Pseudomonadati; phylum Bdellovibrionota; class Bacteriovoracia; order Bacteriovoracales; family Halobacteriovoraceae; genus Halobacteriovorax; species Halobacteriovorax sp. GB3. Next base: position 34,162 of record NZ_JAQSLN010000006.1, on the reverse strand, counting down.
AAAGGTGGAAAAGTTGTAGCTACAGCTTCAATGAATTATTCATTAAATTCAGCTGCTGATGCTATTGTAAGTGAAGTGATTGTAGAACCGATGGAAGGTAAGCCATCTAGAGAAGAAGATAACACTCCGTCGAATGATGATGGGGAAAAGAATACTCTAAAATTCTCATTAAAAGTTACTAAAACAACTGATAAGTACTATGAACTCGAAGTTGTAAAATCAAAGGAACTAAAAGAAGATCACGTATGGTCTTGTGTTCCAGAAAAGTTATGCAAAGAAAATAAAGGGAAGAAGAAATTAAAATTCCCAAGAAAAGAAAAAACTTATCGAGTAAAAGTGTCACAGCTTTTCCCTGGAGACAAAGAACCTAGGTCACTTACGAAAGATATCAGAAAATGTGATTCAGAAGCTTGTCTATTCCAAGACCAAGCTCTACCAGGATTTCTTCCACCAACGGGAACGAATACTCCTGGTCAAATTCAAATGCCGACACCTAAAAAGCTTAATATCTTAATTAATCAGGGATTCAACTAGAATCCCTGTCATTTTCCTTAAGATATAAGACCTAACCTACTAAACCCTCGTAATGTAAAAAGATTATAAATGTTCTTTCTTTGCATTTCGCTTGCGCAAAGTAAAATAACGTACCATGCTGCTCTCATTGTTCTTAGAGGAGAAAACAATGCGTCTATTTTTACTATTTTTTCTATGCTCTATTCATTTTGCAAGTGCCGGAGAAAATCCACATGAGCGCATTCATGCGGTTATTGAAAATCAACTAGAGCTTACAAGCCTGGGACAGAAGCTATCCAGTCAAGTGCAAGAGAAGTCTCCTCTCTTTCTTTTCAATTGTCTCACTGATGATAGTAAAGACCTTCCCGTTTGTAAGAAAAGTTATCAAGTAAGTGAAAATGAAATTCAAATTAATGGTCATTTTCAAGATTCAGCGGATGAGTATTTATCATGGATCATCTTTCAGGCTCTTTATGAGTATAAAATGCTTTATATCGATTCATTCAAAATTCTCCCTACAACGGTTGAACTTAAACGTTATATCTTCAATCAATCAATGAAGTACACACAATCCTTATTCAGCACCTGTGAAAAGAGAATCGACTTCTATGCTCACCCTGAAAACGATTTTGCAAGAGTTGTCGATATGTCACTTTGTGAATTTTTTAATCTAAGTGCGAGTCAACAATTACTAGATGATAGAATTGATCTTCGAACGAGAACATTATTAGAAATTGAAGTAACCGTTCAACATATTTTAGAATCTGATAAATTTTCTAAAGAACAAAAGGAAAAGGCCTTAGAGCTTCTCAAGCTTTAATGCTCTTTCAATAAACCTTTTAGCATCACGAGTTCCAAGCCACTCAACTTCGATGTGACACTCTTTGCCTCGCTTTTTACAGTAAGATGTTAGATCAATATTCTCGCAATCTTCGAGTTTACGACCGTGAGCAAAGCCTGTTGTTTGATAGTAGTTGATACATTGTTTAGCGAAAGGCCTCTTTTTATAAGATCCAATTGGTTTTCTTACTCCATCGACCATAACGACAAGTCGAGCAACTCTCCCACACTCTTCTTTATAGAGCTTAGAGAGTTTATATGTATTTGAAGCACCCCAGCTATTTCCGATGATAATGAGTCCGAGATCATCATTAAGCTGTCTCCCATCTTTACAATCAAAAAGAGAGAGAGCATTTAAGAGTTCTTTTTTCTTAGAATAGTGAACGAGTTTATGAGTTTCTACAATTCGATAGCTGTTAGGAAGATTTTCGTGAGCTCCACTTGGTTGCCAATAATTTTCAGTCGCACGTCGAGTTCCAAAGCCACTAATTCCAACCACAACATATTCAAATGGTGCTGAAAGTGCTGATAATGCGAAAAACCCCTGTAAGAGAACAAAAATTAATCTCATAGAACCCCCCCCTATAATGAGGTTCTATTCATAACATCCTAGAAAGATATCTCAACAAGATCTGAATTCTTTACAGTTTTCGGGACTTATCTTTGGCCAAAACTTTCATTACAAGTTTCATTCCATCATCCTGCTCAATAGATATTGTTGCAGGAACACCGAGTGCTGTAATAACTTTAGGTTTACCAATTAACGTTTTCTTTCCGTTATTCAATTGGAAAACGCGAGTCGTGAGCATGATTAAATCTTTGGACTCGATATCGATCGTCGATGATTTAAAGTCGGTCGGAGAAACTTCTGTGAGAATATTATTGTTTTCAAAAACAAAAGACTCTCCAAGCTTACTTGTTATCTGAGAGATACTCTCTTTTGTCTTTCCATTTTCAGTATATTGAACATCGAGATCAAACTCGATCATTTTTGCGTTTGCACTAAAAGCTAACAACATCATCCATAAAGTAATTAATTTCATTAACAAACCTCATCTCTTTGAGAGTAAGATTTTATTGAAAGCGTAAAGTCTTGTCTATTTATTTTCTTTATTCAAGATACTTGCGAAAAAGATCCGAACAACGAGTGAGTTCATGATCAATACAAGCTTTAGAAAATTCTAACACTAATGCTTTAGCAACATCTGGATCAAAGTCTTTTAACTTCTGATTAAGACCAGCAAAATAGAGAGAACGAAAGACATCGCTTGAATGCTGCCTTTTGATTCCATAATAACTGCTCTCACCAAGTTCCATCTCAAAACCTGGTCCCTTAAAGAGTTTCATCTGCTTATCATCAAAAGTCGCTTCATCTACAAAACGAAACTCCGTAGAATAGGCCCTTTGTTCGAGAAGAAACTTATGAAGGATCAAATAGAACTCTTCATCAAACAGGTCTTTTTCATGAAGAATGGCACTCGTTTTACTCATAGTTTCATTAATTGCTTTAGTTACATTATCTTCGAAATGTCTTTGCTCATGAATGATCGTCGCCGTATCAGCATTCGGCGTTAGAGTAATGGTCGCCTTTTTAGCATATTTCGTTCTTTCAACAATCAGAGCTTGATTATAGTGCGAATTTGCATTGGCATGAAAGCCATAGAATCCCTTTTGGTTAGTCGTCCAAAAAAGAGAGAGATCCTTATCAAGAAGCTCTTTTGATTTTTTATAACTTCTGTGGTCATTGAATACAAAATCAAAGTCTTCACCCATTCTCTCAAAATCAGGTAAATCTTCGACATAGATATAAAGTCCACGATAACTTAATTCATTCTCTACACGAGGCTCATAGTAGAAGAGCTCCCCTTTTCCTCCGTTAGAAAAAAAGCTTTGCACAAGATTTTGTTCATCATTAGTTAAAAAGAAGTTGTGATCGAAAATCTCTCCCCAACTGACAACTCTCTTTTTCCCTTTTCTGTGACGAATATTGATTTTATCGCCTTCAATATCCATGATCTTCCAAGGAGTATAATAACTATCTAAAGTGACACTCTTAGATACGGAAGGCATTAAAATAAAATCACCGCGATTAAACTCATAAGAGAAATTCTCAATATACTTCTCTTTTAAAAGCTCCACAGGATAACGACTTAAGATAAGATCATCAGGAGATTCTTTGAAATTGATATAGAACTGCCCGTCTTGCTTAACTGGCCGACCGTAGATTTCAATTAAGTCATACTCTCCTTCAGAGTTAGGAACAGCAACCTGACTAGCGCGGTCAAAGACTCTAGCATTTTGATCAATCAAAAGATTGCGAACACCTAAATTCTCTCGAAGAGCTAACACACGGCCCTCTAGTTCATCCCTCGAAAGTTCAGAGTGAAAGATCCCCACCTTCTGAAAACACGAACTTCCAGTGCTCGAAGGAGCTCTAAAGGAAGTCTTTTCAATAAGTGAACATCCAGAAAGTATTAATGTAAGAAGTAATGCTAATTTTTTCATCATCTCTCTCATCGACATCTCAGATTATCACATAAGTCAAAGTACCATGAAACCTAAGCCCCGAAGAGTTTTCCTAGCTAAACCCATAATAAAACAGGACTTGTTTATCACTTTTATTAAAAATTAATCTTGACAGTAATGGTTTCCACATTTATATTCGATCCTGTCTTAAGAAGTGGTCTCGTAGCTCAGTTGGTTAGAGCATCTCCCTTTTAAGGAGAGGGTCCTGTGTTCGAGTCACAGCGAGATCACCATTTTTTGACATGAGCATAATTTAATCTAGATAATGCTCCCATCGTCTAGCCCGGTCTAGGACACCGCCTTTTCACGGCGGTAACAGGGGTTCGAATCCCCTTGGGAGTACCAATTTTATAAAAAGCCTGATCTTCGGATTAGGCTTTTTTTTTGCCTTTTAATTCCATTTATATAGACGTTTTGATTTGATGCTCGGTCTGCCGCGCCTTTGGCTTGCATACCTTAATATCAAACATCTCCACTTCAATGCTTGCCACTGGCAACCATTGCCGCGGGATGCCCCTTGGGAGTACCAATTTTATAAAAAGCCTGATCTTCGGATTAGGCTTTTTTTTTGCCTTTTAATTCCATTTATATAGACGTTTTGATTTGATGCTCGGTCTGCCGCGCCTTTGGCCTGCAAACCTTAGTAAAAAACTAAGCGATTCAAGAGAAATAACGATTATTCTTTTATTTAAAAGACGGATATTCAATTTAGATGGATCAAACTCTATCTGAAACTCAAGGACTCGCATTAATTGAAAACGGCTATCTCGTTTGCGACACTCTCTTTCAAGATCAATTTGCAAGCTCACTTAGAGACTATGCTCTCACTCTATTTGAAAGAGATCAGTTTAGATCTGCTAAAACAGGACAAGATGTTTTTGAGAAACATCGCCCAGAGATTAGAAGTGATCAAATCTTTTGGATTGATGATTGGAATAAGAATCTACTCTTAAATGAACTTAATCAAACACTTGAATCTTTGAAAGAAGAGTTCAATCAACTCTACTATCTGTCTTTAAGGCGATTTGAAGGTCATTTCTCAGTTTATGAAGATGGTGCCTTTTACAAGAAGCATCTAGATGTTCACAGAAATCAAAGGCACAGAAAGATTACTGGAATTCTCTATTTAAATGATCTCGAAGATCAGGGTGAATTGGTTCTTTATAAGAGAGAGAATAAACAGGAAGTTGAGAAGATTATATATCCTAAGACAGGAAGACTTGTTCTTTTTCGAAGTGAACAATTTTATCATGAGGTAAAAGCAAGTTACAAAAAGAGATCTGCCGTCACGTTTTGGTTTCGTGACGACATGGAATTATTTTAATGATGATGAGAGTGGTCGTGATCATGTGATCCGTGGCCACCAAGCTTTTTTACAGGGGCCATAACTTTCAACTTCTCCCCATTAGAAAATTCAAGAGTTATATCCACCTTATCTTCTTTTCCAATTTTCTTTTTCAATCCGATAAGCATTAAGTGATTTCCCTTAGGCTCTAACATCACCATTCCCTTTGAAGGAACTGGTAATTTTGAAACTTTTCTCATTTTCATGACACCTTTATCATTTACATGAGTGTGAATTTCAACAACTTTTGAATAAGAAGAACTCGCTTTAACAAGATCAACCGACTTATCAGTTTCATTATGAATATGAAAATAAGCGGCACTCATTTTAGAACTTGCAGGAACTGCCTTTACCCATTCGGCCATAGTAGAGAGTCCAGAAGCTAAAGTCATATTTGAGACAAAGAATAGTGCGAAAACAATTTTTTTCATTATAATCTCCCGATTGAATTTTCTAAAACTTTCATAAATTTTGGATCATTTTGAATATCGCTAAACATACCGACAAGCTTAGAGTCACCATCAATAACAAAGTATCGACTCGTATGATCAACAGTATAGCCAAGTTCTGAGTCCTCTAAATCAACAAAGCTATAGTAAACGGAATAGAGCCTTGTCACTTTATCAATTTCATCACGATTTCCCGTCAAACCAACAATGTTTCGACCAAAGAAGCTAGCGTATTCTTGAGTCTTTTCTGGTGTATCACGTTTCCAATCAACACTTACAAAGATCGTCTGTATTTTATTTTGCTTTTCTTCATTGAGAGAGCTTAACTTTGATCTCAAGTGAGAAAGGGCCATTGGACAAACATCAGGACAAGTCGTAAATCCAAAATAAAGTATAGAAACTTTCCCCTTAAAGTCTGATAACTTCACTTCTCCCTTATTACCCTGTAGAGAAAAATCTCCTCCAAGATGAGAAAGGTCTGAGATAGGTTTCATTTTCAACGCTGTATTAGCAAGATAAGCAACAACAATCGCAAAAACACTTATAAGTATGGCAAAGACAATTTTATTTTTCACGTTTTACCTCAAAGTCAAAATTAGTTTTCAACAACTGCTTCTCCCCTTTTACACTAAGGTGTACTCGCCATGTCATGGCCCTCTCCGTGCAAATTGGAAAGTCTCTCTTTGCTCTAAATGAACCAGGCGCAATTTGCTCCATTTCAATAATCTCATTATTCATAAGCATACTCTGCCCGTGGAGATAAATAATGGCATTTGGATTTTTAAGACCTTTAACATCAACCTCATAAAAGACTGGTGTTCTTTGTTCAATTGGAGAGGCTCCAGTAGAAAAACGTAACTGAACGCCATCTTGCTCAAGCTGACATACTTGTTGTGTAATATCGCATTCATGTTTAATGAAGATTTCCTTTGGTGTTAAATACCAAAGAGTTCCAGAAAGAACGGCCAAGAATAGAAAGATAAAGGGCAAATAAGCTTTCATGCCGCTATCTTAGACTCTTTCGCCCAATATGACTATTAAAGTGCAACATTATGCTGCAGTGTAGGCAGGTAAGGTAATCCTAAACTCAGTACCTTTTTCAGGCTCAGAAACAACCTTTATTTGACCGTAATGATTTCTTACTGTTTTAAAGATAAATGGAAGTCCTAAACCAGTACTAGCTTCTCCACCGGTTCCAATTCTAGCATCAACTTTTTGCTCCATCATCACCTTTTCAACATCTTCAGACTTCATGCCGACACCATAGTCTTTCACAGAGATAACAATCTTTCTCGCCTCTTTTGAGATCTCAACATCAATGTGAGATCCTTTCTGTGAAAATTTAATGGCATTAGTCATTAGATTTTCGACGACTCTTTTAAGAGCGCGAAAATTTCCCATGACCTGTACTCTTTCATCAATAGAACTTTTAATTTCAATGTTCTTTGCTTTGGCGATAACATCTAAAACACTAAAGGCACTCTCATAGGCCTCGGCGACTGTGACAACTTCATAACTCATTCCCGTTTCATTCGAATCAACGGCCTCTTTTACTGTCTCTCCGATAATTTCTTGAACAGCAATTGAACTCGTATGAATAACTCTTAACAAGTCTTTTAGTTCAGTTTCATCAATATCATCTTCTTCGAGTAAAATATCAGAAAGCGAGCGAATCGCGGCAATAGGATTCACAAGATCATGACCTAGCATTTTTAAGAGAGACTCTTTGCTAACGTTTGCTTGTCTTAACTTCTCAAGCATTAATCTTTCATTTAATTGATTTTTAATTATCGCTGTTTGATCGTGATAAATTAAACTTGCACCGACAATATTTTTCTTATCATCATACATTGGCCAACCACTACAAAGTAGCCATGTTCCTTGCGATCTACCCGAGTGAACGACATATAACTTTTCATTCGTAACAAGCTCACCTTTAAAAACACGTTTTGCTGGTAAATCTTCATCTTCATAAACGGTGACCCCATCGCCCATATAAGTGATGTAGTCAAAGTGGGGATCCGAAGCAATAAGAAAACTTTTAAGTCGAGAACCAAAAATCTCTTCACTCGCATCATTAAAGAATAAACAATTCCCTTTTGTATCTACTGAAATAAGAGCATCTCCAATTGTCTTGGCCGTTAGCTCTAATAGTTCTTTGAAATTTTGGAAGTCATTGTTGTAATACATAGGCAGTTCTCAATCTTAATTTTCTTTTTGTTTCTTATTATTTATCGTCCTTTCAACTATTTAAGTTGATACCTTCCCTCTACATTTTCAACTCTTTTTATATTAAAATTCCAAAACAACATTAATTTAACTTTAACTTTGGAGTCCAATTATGAGGATTATCATATTATCAGTATTGGCCATGTTTTTAAGTTCATGCTCAACATCTGACAAAAGACATCAGGATCTTAATTATGAGGTAGATGGAACATCTTATAAGGCCTACATAGCAAAGCCGAAAAAAGAGAACGATAAAAAAGTAGGTATCATTGTCGTTCACGAATGGTGGGGTCATAACGAATATGCAAGGAAGAGGGCCGACAAGCTGGCAGAACTTGGTTATACGGCTTTAGCACTCGATATGTATGGTGAAGGTAAAGTTGCAAATCACCCAAAAGAAGCGGGTGCTTTTGCGGGTGCCGTATTCAAAGATCTCAACTCAGCTAAGAAGAGATTTAAAAAGGCCATTGAAACACTAAAAGAAAATAGCACAATTAATCCTGATAACATTTCTGCTATTGGATATTGTTTTGGCGGTGGAATCGTATTGAATATGGCAAGACTAGGTCTTGATCTCGATGCAGTTGTTAGTTTTCACGGTTCTCTTGGTTCACCAATTAAAACAAAACCAGGGATGATTAAATCAAAAGTCTTAGTTCTTAATGGTAAGGCAGACCCGATGGTTAAAAAGAAAGATATTAAGAACTTCATGAAAGAAATGAAAAAAGCAAAAGTTGAATACAAATTTTTTAACTATGAGAATGCAAAGCACGCATTTACAAATCCAATGGCAACAGAACTTGGTAAGAAGTATGGACTCCCACTCGCCTACGATAAAGATGCAGACGAAAAGTCTTGGGAACAAATGAAAATGCTTTTTGATGAACTCTATTAGAATTTAACTCCAATACCAATAGGAAGTTTCCATTTAAGACCGAGCACTAAGTCTCGGTCTTTTTTTTGACCTATTAAAAGACCATACTGACCGAGTCTCTTTGTCTTTAAAAATTCTGGATGCAAATTCAAGCGATAGCGATAATCCTCACCTCCATTGATAAAGAGTGAGGCGTTTAGAAAGTCATCCTTGTCATAAAACATTCCAACGACAAAACGACCTTTTTGTTTCAAAGGATCAGTAAGCGCCATTCCCGCAGCAAGTGTATAAAACTTCTTTTCTTCCACTTCATAACTAACTCCGGCAAGAGTTTGCATACCGAGAAATAGAAAAGGGCGAAAATTTGTTTTAAAAACGTTAGGTCTAAAAATATAATTCAAACCAGCATTTGTGACATTAAATTGGTCGAGCTCTAATATCGGCTGAGAGTGCCAGTGATTCATCGAAAGTGTATCTCTAAAAAACTTAACAACATCATCATTTTGAAAAAGATAAATTGCCGCAATATCAAAAACAAAGAGATCCGCAATATTATCGTGGCTCGTGATATTATGATTCGTTAATTCAAGTGCTTCATTTCCAAAGTGTGCTAGATAAGAAAAGGTTATAGCATAGGCCAGTGGAAATTCAGCTCCCTTATATTCAAAGTACTCTTGCATAAGCCTAACATCATAACCTCCACCAATGAGATGAAGAGTTAAATTGGGCACAACCCTAGTCGTCGTAAACTCATCTTGAAAGAACTTCTTAAAGCCTCCATCCTTTTCAATAGAATGAATGGGCGAACCAATCCGCTTAAATAAGGTCTCATGCTTTTTGAAAAAATTTTCTTGAGAAAAGTAGTATGGGTTCTGAATGACATCGTAAGCGCCATTCACATAATATTCTAGCGGGTCAATATTTGGTCGATCTGGCTTATAGAGAAGATAATCTTTTGCAAAACTCATTTGAGAAAATAGAAGCAAAATAAAAAAGATAAACTTCAATTAAAACTCCATCGCAAACGTTGCTCCCACTCCCTTAGGAGTTGGTATTACCGTTAAAAAGTACGGGCTACCATTCTCATACTGATGATATAGTCCCCATCCATAAGAAGCACCAATAGTCATCCCAAATAGGACATCATGAAGATAATGAAAATCATCGTTAATGCGACTTAATGACACAAAAGCCGCTGTCGTATATGCAAGTCCACCCCAGTACCAGCCATGCCTTGCAGCTACAACAGAGGCAAAGGCAAAGGATGCCGAAGAGTGTCCAGAAGGAAATGAATCAGGATCGTCTGGATAGCCTGGTCTTTTCTCATCAATCATTTTCTTAAGGGTTATAGTTACAGCAGAAGAATAAAAAGATGCCTTGGCCATATGTTCTGCAGCTTTTAAGCTTTCGACATCATTATAATACTTCCCATAAGAATAAGCAGAAACGGTGTAGATAACATTTAAAAAGCCCCACCCTAAAGTTTCACCAATAAACCCATAGTTGCCAAAAGGTTGAGCATCTTTAAAAGACTCCCTCTTGCGATATGTTCTTGCATTTTTATTTAAATAAACAATCGTCGCTGCACTTAAACCACCAAGCGTGATGTACTTCGCATCGGTTGTAAATGGACTTGAGAGATCATCAAGTAGACTAAAGCTTTTCGTCTGAGAACTCTCCATGGCAAAAAGCCCTTGGGAAAATAAAAAGAGTGATAAAACTAAAATCTTCAAAACAACCACTCCAGCTTTAATGTCGTATATTTTGTTTCATATTCAAAATCCACCTCACGAGATAGATCCTCTTCAATCGAGTTGAATACATAAGACTTCGCAATCGATTCTAAGACAATTTTAAACTGAGGGTTTCCATATGTGAGAGAAAGGCCACCATAGATAGTAAATCCCTTGTCACTTAATCTCGCAAAATCCTTATTTCGCGTATTATAGTCAGTCGTATTGCTTGTCCCACCAAGAAGATGAAAAGCAAAGTGTTTAGTAATAAACCCCGGCTTTAAATCAATTCCAACTTCACTAAAGTTACCAGTAATTTCTTGTCCACCAAGCCTGCGATCAACTCTCTTTCTTCCATAAACTTTAGTATAAATTTCTCCGGCAAATTCAAAAGAGGGACGACGATAAGAGAACCAATATCCTAGAGAGGCCTCGTGGCGCCCTGAGGCATAATTACTTTGATGAGCATTAAAAATTTTAGGATTGTAAGTAAAGTGGAGACCATGAAAATAATGTTGATCCATTGAATGTTCAAAGTAATTTCTAAAAATAAGAGTTGGTTCACGAAATCCATGCACGTTGATCGTGCCATCAGGTAAACTTTCAAGATCCTCAGAAAATCGCTCTTGGTATTCACCTTTTATAAGGTAATCAAACTCGAGCCCAAGAAAATATTTTCCCTTGATGAAGTAACCATAACCAATTTTTATTCCGCCACCTTCATAGTTTAACTCTTCAACGACGGCAGAATCTCTTTCAAACTCTCTCTCTTCTTCATAGCCAAAAGCTGATATGGAAAATTGTTGTTTTCCTTCGCTTGGAAAATAGAAATTATAGAGGGATGCATTTGCACTTACTGAAACAAAAAGTAGAACGAATAGTATTTTCACAATGTGATAATTATCGATCTCATTTCAATAAGACAAGGAAATTCGGATTAGGCCAAAAGCTCTTCAATTTGAACTATTAATTTCTTGAATCGAATAGGTTTCTTCACAACTTCTTTTACGTTGCTTGGAAGATCGCTTCCAGCTGAATCGATATAACCCGTAAGAATGATCACTGGTAGAGACTCTCCAAATTTATCATAGAGTTTTCTTGATAATTCAAGGCCATCTCCATCGTCCATACGAAGGTCACTAATCACCAAGTCAAAAGACTCGTTTTCAGTTAGAGTGAATGCCTGATTTCCAGATGAAGACGGATAAGCCTCGTAGCCTTTACCTAAAAGAAGGTCGACAAGTGCTTCGCGGATTAATTCTTCGTCATCAACTACTAGTATTTTCTTACTCATTTGTTCCTTTATACACTATTTTTGCAGACATTCTTATTAAATTATTCAATAATATTTAGTAAGAACACGGGAATATTAAATACTTACATCATAATAAACTGCTTTCATAAATTTTTCTATGGTGGTAATTTTATAACGCAGATCAACATGCGTTATCTTGATTAATTTGGTAAGAATTTTATTCACATGCGACATTATTAACGCAAAGCAGGGTTAGAATTATTTATGTCAGAATCACTACTTAGTATCAAGAATCTATGTATCGACTTCCAATCGGAAGGAAAAACTGTTCACGCAGTTAAAAGTTTAAACCTTGAAATTCCTAAAGGTAAAACAGTAGGACTTGTTGGTGAATCAGGTTCGGGAAAATCTGTTACATCACTTGCTGTTATGGGACTTATCCCTAACCCTCCAGGAAAAATCTCAAGCGGAGAAATACTATTCCACGGAGAAGACTTAACAAAAGTATCAGTCGAAAAAATGAGAAAGTTACGTGGTAACAAAATCGCTATGATTTTCCAGGAGCCAATGACTTCACTAAACCCAGTTTACACTGTTGGTAATCAGATTGATGAAGTTCTTATGCTTCACCAAGGTATGGATAAGAAACAATCGAGAAAAAGAACGATTGAACTTTTCGAAGAAGTTGGAATCCCAACGCCTTCTGAAAGTGTAAATAAATATCCTCACCAAATGTCTGGTGGGCAAAAGCAAAGAGTTATGATCGCAATGGCCATGGCCTGCGAACCAGAACTTCTCATTTGTGATGAGCCAACGACAGCTCTAGACGTTACAATTCAAAAGCAAGTTCTTGACCTTATGCTTGAACTTCAAAAGAAACACGGAATGAGTATGCTTTTCATTACTCACGACCTCGCCGTTATTGCAGACATCGCTGATGAAGTAGCTGTAATGTTCCGTGGTGATCTTGTTGAACAAAATACGACAAGAAAGATTTTTGAAAATCCACAACACCCATATACAAAAGGGCTTCTAGCTTGTCGTCCAAGTTTAGACTCTAACCCTAAGAGACTTCTTACTGTTGATGACTTCCTAGAAAATGACGGAAACATCACTGATCCAAGTAAGACACAAGATAAGCAACCAAGAGCTGTTGATGAAGAGAAAAATCCTGTTCTTCTTGAAATCTCAGATTTTCAAAAGCACTTCCCTATCAAGGGTGGAATCTTTGGAAGAACTGTTGATTGGTTCAAAGCTGTTGATGGTGTAAACCTTAAAGTTAGAAAAGGAAGAACACTTGGTCTCGTTGGTGAGTCAGGATGTGGAAAAACGACTCTTGGTCGCGCAATCCTTAGACTAATTGAACCAACAGGTGGAAAAATCGTTTATAACGGAAGAGACATCACAAATATCAGTGCTCCAGAAATGAGAGATATGCGTGAAAAAATGCAAATCATCTTCCAAGACCCATACTCATCTCTAAACCCAAGAATGACAATTGGTGATATCGTAACAGAGCCAATGGTTATTCACGGAATTGGAAAAGATAAGAAAGAAAGATATGAAATGGCACAAGAACTACTCGAAAAAGTAGGACTTAAAGGTGACCACCTAAATAGATACCCACACGAGTTCTCAGGTGGACAAAGACAACGTATCTGTATCGCAAGAGCTTTAGGTCTTAAGCCAGAATTCATTATCTGTGATGAGTCTGTTTCAGCACTTGATGTGTCGGTACAAGCACAGGTTCTAAACCTTCTTCAAGACCTCCAAGATGAGTTTAACCTCACTTATATTTTCATTTCTCACGACCTCTCAGTTGTTAAGTACATCTCTGATGAAATCGGTGTAATGAATAAAGGTCAGATTGTTGAGTTTGCAAGTGCAGAAGAAATCTACAAGTCTCCAAAAGATGACTATACGAAAAAACTTCTTAGCGCGATTCCAAAAGGTGTTCCTAAGGAATTACTTGCTGAAAGACAAAATTAATTTCGAATAAGAGCTCCAAATGGAGCTCTTTTTTTTTCCTTACTACGACAAAATTATCATCTAGATTCACGGCTCATTTTAAGAGATAATAAAGAGTACACCACAGGAGGAGTTGTGAAATGCCATTAGTAGATAGTTCGACATACAAAGCACCAAAGCTATTTAAAAACGGTCATATTCAGACTCTCTATCCCTACTTCTTTAGAAAAATAGATGATCTCAATTACAAGCGAACAAGAATAAAAACTCACGACGGTGACTTTCTCGACATTGACTATTCTCCAGTAAATTCTAATAAGCTTGTTATTCTTTCGCATGGCTTAGAAGGGAATTCTTCTCGTCAATATGTTCTAGGAATGGCGAGACATTTTAATAATATTGGTGTCGATGCCCTTGCTTGGAATATGAGAAGTTGTAGTGGGGAAATGAATAATACCTCTCGCTTCTATCACGCTGGAGATGTTGAAGAGCTCGATTGTGTTATTAAATATGCAAAGACACTCAAGCAATATGAAGAGATTTATCTTATCGGCTTTAGCCTCGGAGCGAACCTTACGGCAAGATACTTAGGAGACATGGGAGAAGCTCACGATCCTCTCATTAAGGGCTCAACAGTATTTTCAGCTCCCTGTTGTCTCAAAGGCTCGGCCTCAGTTTTACAAAAGCCAATGCAAAAGATCTATCTTCAAGACTTCATGGGAACAATGAAGAAGAAATTGCTTGAAAAAAGTAAAGTCATGGATCTTTCAATGGTTGATATAAAAAAGATTGATGATGTTAAGTCCTTTTTCGAATTTGATACACACTTCACGGCTCCTCTTCACGGATTTAAAGATGCTTTTGACTACTACGATAAAGCAAGTTGTAAACCAGTTCTCCATAGAATTAAAGTTCCAACTCTCATCATTAATGCCAAGAATGACCCTTTTCTATCAAAAGAGTGTTACCCGATAAAAGAAGCGCACCGTAATAAGAATCTCTTTTTAGAAATTCCAAACTCCGGTGGACATATTGGATTTGTTACTTTTAAGGAACAACAATACTGGACAGAACTTAGGGCCGAGCGCTTTCTACTTCATAGAGATAAAAAAGGTTTTGATCTAGCCGTTGGCTAATTTATTTTCAGGAATACCGACAGTAAATATTCTATTCACAAGTTCTAGATCGTCAGAATTTAGGCAAAGAATATGACATTCATCAAGCTCTTCTAAAATAGTCGCCCCATGAGGAGTAAAGTACTTCCCGGCCCTCTTTATGCAAACGATAAGAGTTCCCGATGGAAGTCTTAATTCAAAGACATTCTTACCAACAGCGTAGTGATTAATATGAATGGTTACTATTTTATAGGAATCCCTTATTAGAGAAACATCATCAATCTCAGGAAGAGTTTCAGGAAGTGGGGACTCAGTAAGCCCTAAGAATTTTGCCATCGGTTTCAACGTCCATCCTTGAGTCAAGGCCGAGACAAGTACGACGAAGAAGACAATATCAAAGAGAAAGTAAGCGGCCTGTCCCTTTTTAACAGCAACTAAACAAGCAAAAACAATAGGAACGGCTCCTTTTAATCCTGCCCAAGAGATGAATAGTTTTTCTTTGAAGTTAAAAGAGCTAAAGGCCAGCGAAATAAAGACACTTAATGGTCTTGCAACAAAAATCAAAAAGATGGCGATGAAAATACCTTTAGAAGACGCCATATAAAGTCTACTTGGAAAGACGAGAACTCCCAAAAGAATGAAAAGCCCAATCTGCATTAGCCATGAAGTTCCATCGATGAAATTCAAAGAGGCCCTCTTATGAGGAAAACGACTTGAACTAAGCATGAGGCCTAAAATATACACGGCCAAGAAACCATTTCCATTAAAGTAATTCGTTACAGAATAGGTTAGAAAAAGCGTTGAAATAGTGAGCGTCATATAAAGCCCAGGAAATCCCAAAGTAACTTTACTTACAAAGAAGATAAACATCTTTGAAAAGAGATAACCCCCGACTGCGCCAATCGCCATACTCCAAACAAATTGACCTACTCCCTCCAAAGGAGAAAAGATAAATGTACTTGAAAGTAAGACAACTAAAAAATAGGCCATGGGATCGTTACTCCCACTTTCAAACTCAATAACACTTTTTACTTTTTTAGATATATGAAGGTTAAGCGATTTAAAGATATTAAAAACAGCGGCGGCATCAGTCGAAGAAAGAACCGCTCCGAGTAAGAGAGACTTCTCCCAAGTAATACCAATAAAGTAATGAGAAAATAAACTCACAAGTCCGGCGGTTAAGAGAACACCAACATTTGCAAGGGATAGCCCTCTGCCGATAATAGGTTTTATATCTTTAACATTAGTCTCAATTGCACCAGAAAAAAGAATTAAACAGAGAGCGACAATAGATATGGTGTAAGACAATTCATAATTTTCAAAATCAATTCCTCCAATCCCTTCACTACCAGCAATCATTCCGAGAGCAATAAAGAGGATTAGAATTGGAAGACCTAACTTAGAGGCCTTACTAAAAAGAACGGCAACAAAAACTAAGCTTGCTGCAATAATGAGCCAAACATCAATAGATTGTAACAACTCTTTCCCTTGTCTCTAGCGTTGAAAAATTTCAACAATTTCTAACTTATTACTCTTTAGAGATCTCACTTCATCAGGTAGTGAATGAATAATCTCGTCAACAAGAGCATTAATAATTCTTTCTTTCAAAAAGCTTCTTCCGTGCACAAGAGACACTTCCCTTGAAGGTGTATTTCCAGAGAACTTTCTTAGCATTTTGATTTCGTTAGAATTTAGATTTCTCGTAGCTAGTTCTGGAAGTAATGTAAAACCATCTCCAGAAGAAACAATATTCTTCAATGTCTCTAGATTTCCACTTTCAAAGTGAATATTTTTTTCTTTACCAAGTCCTTCTTTTTCACGAGAACAAAGATTCAAAACTTGAGTTCGAAGACAATTTCCTTCATTTAAAAGCCAAATCTCATCTAGATTCAAATCAGATTCTTTAACTTTCTTTTTCTTATAAAGATCATTTTCTTTTGAAGCAAAGACATAGAACGGTTCATAAAAAAGAACTCTTTCAATCAAACGGTCTTCGTGAAGAGGTGTGACGAGAAGACCACCATCAATTTCATCCTTATCTAACATCTGAATAATATCTTCGGTCTTGGCCTCTTCTATCTTTAAATTAAGATCAGGATATTTCCGAGTAAATGGTTCAAGAAAAAGTGGTAATAAATAAGGAGCTAAAGTTGGGATGACTGCTAACTTAAAGTCACCAGTGATACTTTCTCCGTCGTCTTGAATAATGTCAGAGATTTTATTGAACTCTCGAAGAACAATTCTTGCTTGTTCAATCAATTTTGCTCCTTCCATTGTAGGAAGAGTAGGACTTTTAGAACGATCAAAAATAATGATTCCAAGTTCATCTTCAAGCTTTTGTAACTGCATACTTAATGTTGGCTGTGTTACATGACATGCCTTAGAAGCTTTTCCGAAGTGACGGAATTTATCAACAGCGAGAACGTATTCTAATTGTGTAATTGTCATTTATTTCCTCAGAAATGATATTGTACTCTAATTAATTTTATAATTTCTTCGACCAGCTTACAAATTTTAAAGATATTAATCTTCCTTATCGTTTTTTTTGGACTTTTAACTTAGCACATATTTCAAACTCTTATTGATTTTTCTCTCAAGCTCACTTCAAGTCCAATCAGTGATATAATGGCGTAAGGCTTATCACAAAAGGAGTTCTCCTATGTCGTCTTTCAAAGATACAAGTTATTTTGATATCGGAACCGTTGATGGCAACGATATTAAGGTAGGTAGCCGAGTCATTGGTCACGTTGCCAACAATCAGGTAACAGATGCAAATGATCAAATTCTTGGTTACGTAGTAGGCAATACTATAGTCAATCTAAGAGATAGCGTTATGGCCTATTTTGATGATGGTGAAATCTATGATGGACATCATCACATCATTGGTCATTATGAAGGTGGCGACCATACAGGTGCCGGAGGTGCCGCCTATATGATTTTTCTCACCAAGAAAAAAGTATCCAAAAAAGCTTCCTAACAAACTCCCCTTCTGGGGAGTTTTTTCATTGCTCTTTTCTTATTTTCAAAGCATTGTTAGAGTCATAAAAAATCAGGGGAGCTAAGCGATCATTAGCTGAGAGGAAGAGGCGTCTTCGACCCTAAGAACTTGATACAGTTCATACTGTCGAAAGGAGATTTTCCAGATGCAAGGCTTCCAACAATCCGTTGATATTCAATCACTTATTTCCCCGTTAGACTGGGTCGTCTTTGCTTTTACTATCGCACTTACCGCGGCCAGTGTTCTCTATGGGAATTCCTTAAAAAAGAAAACGACTAATGAGAAAGACAATTTTCTCGACCTCTTATTAATGGGAAGGAAACTAACTCTCCCACTCTTTGTCTCAACTCTCGTTGCCACATGGTATGGAGGAATATTTGGCGTAACTGAAATTGCTTTTAATAATGGTATCTACAATTTTATCACTCAGGGAGCATTCTGGTATGTCGCCTATTTAATCTTTGCTTTCTTTATCATTCACAAAATTAAAAGCTATCAGGCCGTTACTTTGCCGGATCTGATAGGTAAAATGTTCGGTCCAAATTCGGCTAAGCTAAGTGCTCTATTCAACCTTTTTAATGTTTTGCCAATCGCTTACACGATCAGTCTAGGGCTCTTTCTACAAACTCTCTTTGGTGGCGAGCTACTCTTTAATATGAGTATAGGTCTAATCTTTGTTGTTCTCTATTCAATGTGGGGCGGACTTCGTTCTGTTGTCTTCTCTGATATCATTCAATTTTTTGTCATGTGCCTTGGTGTTTTTCTTGTCTTCTCAACATCCATCTCAACATTTGGTGGACTAGATTTTCTTAAGGCCAACTTACCTACCACTCACTTTGAACCTCTTGGAGGTCATGGATTAGCAACAACACTTGTCTGGGGACTCATTGCTCTATCAACTCTTGTTGATCCAAATTTCTATCAGCGATGTTTTGCTGCGGAATCAGAAAAAACGGCTAAAAAAGGGATTATTATATCAACGGGAATTTGGTTTCTCTTCGATATTTGTACGACTTTTGGGGCCATGTATGCAAGGGCAGTTCTTCCAGAGGCAGAATCATCAACGGCTTATTTAACTTATGCAGTTCAACTGCTTCCCGATGGTCTTCGAGGCCTTTTCTTAGCAGGAATACTTGCGACAATTCTTTCAACTCTCGACTCTTATCTCTTTTTAGCTGGAACAACTATCACATTTGATCTCCTTCCAATTAAGTGGAGAGAAAAAGTCAGCATTCACCATTTAGGGGTTCTCTCAACGGCCTTCATTTCACTTATTTTAGCCTATCACTTTGATGGAAATATTAAACTTGTTTGGAAAACCTTAGGAAGTTACTCGGCGGCTTGCTTACTTCTTCCTGTTCTTTTTGGATATCTCTTTCCTGGAAAGATTTCAGACAAACAATTTCTCTTTTCTTCAATTCTAGGAATTGTCTTTACGACTTACTGGCGCAACGCGCCACTGCCCGGATTTTACGCCCAAATCGACGAACTTTACGCTGGAATTGTTGCAACTTCAATGGGTCTCATCATTTGTCGAACTTTAGCGAATTTTCGATCAAATTAACACAGGGCAAATATTGAAAAATCCTCTACATAACATGAAATTCTGATTCAGTTGGCGTATCCTATTAAGCAAATTCTTAAATCAAAAAAAGGATGCTTTTTATGGCAACTCATGATGAAAAAACGCAACAAGCTCTGGATTACCACTCAAACGGTAGACCAGGAAAACTAGAAGTTATAGCAACCAAGCCTTGCCTTACGGCAAATGACCTTTCAAAGGCCTATTCTCCAGGAGTAGCCTCTCCATGTTTAGAGATCGCAAAAGATCCTGAAGCGGCTTATAAGTACACAGCAAAGGGTAACCTTGTTGGTGTTGTTTCAAATGGTTCAGCTGTTCTTGGACTTGGAAATATTGGGGCCCTCGCAGGTAAACCAGTAATGGAAGGAAAAGGGATCCTTTTTAAGCGCTTCGCTGATATTGATGTTTTTGATATTGAAGTTAATGAAGACACTGTTGAAGGAATGGTTAAAGTTGTTAGTGCTCTTGAGCCTACTTTTGGGGGAATCAACCTAGAAGATATCAAAGCTCCAGAATGTTTTGAAATTGAAAAGCAACTTGTGGAAAAAATGAATATTCCAGTTTTCCACGATGACCAACACGGAACAGCGATCATCGCTTCAGCCGGTTTTATCAACGCTGTAGAAATCACTAAGAAAAACATTTCCGACCTTAAAGTTGTTTTCTCTGGTGCTGGTGCCGCTTCAATGGCATGTGCAGACCTTTTCTTTAAAATGGGTGTAAAAAGAGAAAACCTACTTATGACTGACTCGAAAGGAGTTATCTACAAAGGTCGTGAGTCTGGAATGAATAAGTACAAAGAAAAGTTTGCAGTTGATACTGATGCAAGAACTCTGGCTGATGCAATGAAAGATGCTGATGCATTCATTGGTTGTTCGGCACGTGGAGTTCTAACAAAAGAAATGGTTGCAACAATGGCAAAAGATCCAATTATCTTTGCTATGGCAAACCCTGAGCCAGAAATTTATCCACATGAAGCGCATGAAGTAAGAAGCGACGTTATCATGGCAACGGGACGTTCAGACTTCCCTAACCAAGTTAACAACGTTCTTGGTTTCCCATTTATCTTCCGTGGAGCTCTTGATGTGAGAGCGACAAAGATCAATGATGAAATGAAGCTTGCTGCCGTTCACGCTCTAGCGGATCTTGCGAAAGAAGAAGTTCCTGACGAAGTAAAAATTGCTTATGGAAATGAAGAGTTCACATTTGGTCGTGAATACCTAATTCCAAAACCATTTGATACAAGGGTTCTAACTCGTCTAGCTCCTGCTGTTGCTAAAGCTGCGATGGAATCAGGTGTAGCAAAACATAAAATCTATGATCTTAAAGAATATGCTGCTCAACTTGAAGATAGACTTGGTTCAAGTGCCGCTTTCATGAAGTCAATCAGAGATAGACTTTCTTCACACGTTCAAAAGCGTGGTAAGAAAGTTAAGACAGTTTTCGCTGAAGGTGCTAACACTCGTGTTCTACAAGCAGTTAGATCAATTCTTGAAGATGATAAAATTGAGCCAATCCTTCTTGGTGATCCAGAAATCATTAACAGAAAAATGGATGAACTGGGACTTGAATCTCTTAAATCAATTGAAATCATCAAGCCAAAAACGCATCCAAAATTCCGTGAATTCTATACAGAGTATAGCAAGCAAAAACAAAGAGAAGGTGTATCAATCTATCACGCAGAAGATATGATGATGCAAGAAAACTACTTTGGTTCAATGATGGTTAAAGAAGGGCTAGCAGATTCATTCCTTGCAGGTCCAACTCTTTCTTATCCTGAATGCTTTAAGCCTGTGATGAGAACAATTGGAACAGTTAACGATAAAAACGCCGCAGGTGTTTACGTTATGGTTTTCAAAAACCGAGTCCTATTCTTTGCAGACTGTACTGCTCAGATTGATCCAAGTGCTGAATCACTTTGTGAAATCGCAAACTCTACTGCAGAACTCTATAGAGACTTAATGAGAAAAGAGCCAAGAATTGCTTTCCTAAGCTTTTCAAGTTTTGGATCGAACTCTCATCCAAGTGCTAAGAAAATGAAAAAAGCAACAGAACTAACAAAAGAGAAATACCCTAAGCTAATCGTTGACGGTGAAGTTCAAGCTGATATTGCTGTTAATCACAATATCATGGATAAACTATTCAACTTCTGTGAATTAGATAAAGGTGCAGACATCCTTATCTTCCCAGAGCTTAACTCAGCAAACATCAGCTACAAGCTTCTACAGCAATTAACTGATGCCGATGCGATTGGGCCAATCCTAGTTCCGATGAAATCAGCGGTTAACATTATTCAACGTACAGCTCCGATTTCTGAAGTAATTAACATTGCTATTCTTACAGCTCTTCAAGCTTGTGAGATGGAAGCAACAAAGAAGTAATTGAGGGTATTATGACTTTTAAAAAGAATATTATTAAAACAGATAAGGCCCCGGCAGCAGTCGGGACTTATTCTCAAGGTGTTGAGCATAACGGAACTTATTATTTTTCGGGTCAAATTGGTCTAGAGCCAGAAACGATGACAATGAAAGATGATTTTCAGTCTCAAATGGACCAAATTCTAAAAAATATTGACGGATTACTTGAGTCTCAAGGACTTACGAGAGAGAATATTATTAAGACTTCTATTTTCGTAACTGACCTAGAAAACTTTGGTCTGGTTAATGAAGCTTATGTAAAATATTTTCAAGAGCCATACCCGGCGAGATCTTGTGTCCAAGTTCCTCGTCTACCAAAAGATGCCCTTGTTGAAATCGAGGTTATCGCGGCAAAGTAGAGTATGAATGTTTAAAAGCAAATACATTTTTGAAACTAAGAAAACGAGAACCATTCGCTATATTAAGAATGCTTCTTTTATCTTATTTTTCTCGTTTGTTTGCTATTCAATCTCGACGCTTCTCTTTCTACTCGTATCTAAAAATGAAAATACATTAACTCAGGAGGTCTTTTATAAAAGGCCTCCTGATTTGATTGTTGTCTTTACTGGCCATAAGGGAAGAATTCCCTACGCTGTTAGCCTGGCTAAGAAGTACAAACAAAACAGTCTCTTTATCTCTGGAGTGCATTCGAAAAATACAGTCGACACACTTATCGCTCCAATGAATTTAGATGGAAAAATAAATCCAGACCTACTTCACATTGATTATCTAGCAAGAAATACCGTTGAAAATGTTCTTTCAACTCTTCAGTTTCTAAGAAAGAAACCAGGATTAGAAACCATATTGATTGTCTCCCATGATTATCACATCATGAGAATCAAACATATTATGGATAAGCTTAGAACACATGATGATCGCTATCGTTTTTACTTTGCTGGTGTTAAGACACAATACAAATCCATGAGAAGTGTAAAGATCCTCTATAAGGAAGTCTTTAAATACATCAGGACATATCTCTTCCTACTCTTATGGGATAGCGATATGACGAGTTATTAAGCCCTTGTTACGGAGATAACTTCTTCAAGCGCTTCAATAGAGCTGATAGCTTTTAGCAATTCCGAATAGTCCTTAACTTCGATTTCAAAGATAAAAGAACCCTTTCTATCGTGTAGAGACTTAGCAAGCGCCGATCGAATATTTACTCCGATATTATTAATTTGCTTAGAAATCTGAGATAGAATTCCTGGCTTATCATGAGTAATAATTCGAATATTTACAGGATGCTTAAAGCTAAAATCAGGGTTCCATTCAATATGAATCCTTCTTGAAAGCTCACCTTCCATTCTATTACAGTCAGCTTTGTGGACAGTAATTCCACGACCTCTTGTAATATAACCTACAATAGGATCACCTGGAATAGGGTTACAACATCTTGCCATACGAACAAGAACATCTTCCATACCATCTACGATAACAGCATTATCTTTATTGGATTTTCTACGAGCTGATTTCGAAAGCTTTTTAGAAAGAGTATCAATTTCTTCGATCTTAGTTGTAGCTTCCTCTTTATCCTCTACTTCAATACTTGGAACTTTTTCAATAACCTGCTTAGGCGTGTACTTACCAGCACCAATGAATTGAAAGAGCTCATTCTCATCCTTACATTTGAATTCTTTAAGAACTTGTTTCATCTCGTGAGATTTCAAAAGGTGCTTAATATTAACAGAGAAAAGTTTCAACGCTTTATCAAGCATTTGATGACCTAGCTCTCTATTTCTATCTCTTTCAGTTTTTAATAACCATTGACGAATTTTTGCTTTGGCCTTTGAAGACTTAACAATATTCATCCAGTCTTTAGATGGTGTTTGAGTTTTACTTGTTAACACTTCAACAGTATCACCGGATTTTAACGTGTAACGAAGTGGAACCATCTTGCCATTTACTTTAGCACCAACACATTTGTTTCCAACATCAGTGTGAATAGAGTAAGCAAAATCAAGAGGTGTGGCACCATAGCGCAATTCTCTGACATCTCCAGTTGGAGTAAAGACAAAGACACCACCAATATCGAGGTCGTTTTTAACAACATCCATGAACTCAGAGTTGTTTTCAACGTTTTGGTTAAATTCGAGAAGCTCTTCAACCCAGTCTAGCTTTCTAGTACCACTAACCATTCCCTCTTTATATTTCCAGTGAGCGGCAACCCCTCTTTCAGCAACTTCATCCATGTCATGAGTTCTAATTTGAATTTCAATTCTCTCGGCCTTAGGACCAATAACTGTTGTGTGAAGAGACTGGTAGTTGTTAACCTTTGGAATGGCAATATAGTCTTTAAACCTACCTGGGATAGGTGTGAAGTGAGAATGAATAATACCTAATGTTTTATAACATTCAGTAATATTGTTAACGATTACTCTAAAAGCAAGAATATCGTGAATCTGTTCAAAGTCTACTCCTCTTGCTTTCATCTTTTTATAGATAGAAAAGAAGTGCTTGGAACGACCTTTAACAAAGGCCTTAAGAGAGTACTCTAAAAGTTTTTCTTCAACGTTTTCAAGAGTTTCTTTAATATAATCTTCACGCTCTGATTTCTTCATGGCGATTTTCTCGGCCAAGCGATAATAGATATCAGGGTGGAGGAATCTAAGGCACAGATCCTCTAGTTCCGTTTTGACAGAGTTAATCCCCAGTCTCGAAGCAAGAGGTACATAAATATCAAGAGTCTCTTGGGCGATCTTCTTTTGCTTGTCATCGTTAACATATTGAAGTGTTCGCATGTTGTGCATACGATCTGAGAGTTTTACGATAATAACACGAAGGTCTTTAGCCATTGCGACAACCATCTTACGAAAGTTCTCTGCTTGTGACTCTTCTTTAGTCTTAAATTTGATTTTTGAAATTTTTGTTAGACCAACTACGATTTGTGCAATCGCTGTTCCAAATTCTTGTTCAATTTCTTCAGGAGTAACATCACAGTCTTCAACAACATCATGAAGAAAACCTGCACAAATACTATCGATGTCCATGCGAAGTTTAATGAGAGTTGCCGCAACGTTCATTGGGTGAATAATGTATTCTTCACCAGAACTTCTCATTTGACCTTTGTGTGAGCGCTCAGCAAAAAGATACGCCTTTCTCAACAGTGCGAAGTCCGCATCTGGATAATAAGATTCTACTCTTTTAATTAACTCATCAATTGTCAGGTTTCTTTCGTGTGAAAAGTCTAATTGCTGAAACACGCAATGCCTCGCTTAGCTGTCTAAAATTGAACGTACCGTCGCTTCAAGCTCCGTGTAGGCCCTTTCTAACTCATCATTTATTATACAATAATCATAGTCATCTTTGCGTAAAATCTCTTTCTTAGAGTTAGACAAACGAATTTCTAATGATTTTTCAGATTCCGTCCCACGATTTTTGAGACGTTTTTCAAGTTCTTCTAAGCTTGGAGGAGCAATGAAAATTGCTTCGGCCTTTTCAGGAAAAGCTTCTTTAATGGAATCAGCTCCTTGTACATCGAGATCAAAAAGAAGGTACTTCCCTTCCTCAAGTTTCTTTTGAACAAAACCTTTTCCAGTTCCTTTGTAATCGTCGTGAACCTTGGCCCACTCTAAAAATTCTCCGGCCTCAATCATTTCTTCAAATTCTGTTTTAGAAATAAAGAAATAGTGGACACCATCGGTCTCACTAGGCCTTCTAGGACGTGTAGTATAAGAAATTGATTCAATTAGCTGAGGAAATTGTTCCTTCACTCTTTGAATCAAAGTAGATTTACCAGTCCCAGAGGGACCGATAATTACGACAATTTTACCGGTGCAATCATCACCCATGGATAAACTCTTCCTTGTTACTCCAAGTTGAGTCCCTGCTCTCTGATTTTCTCAAGTTGTACTTTCATTTGAACAACAGCTTCAGAAATTTCCTGCAGGCCAGACTTAGAGCCAATAGTATTAGTTTCTCTATTCAGTTCTTGAACTAAGAAGTCTATTTGTCTACCAACCTCTTTGTTAGACGACAAGAGACTATCCAATTTTTGCAGGTGCGAATCAATTCTATTGATCTCTTCATGGACATCAAGTTTTTCCATGTAATAGACCACTTCCTGCAGAAATCGAGGTTCATCAACTGAGAGTTCCTTACCCATATCGGCAATTCTTTTTTTAAGTTTATCTTCTACGTGATTTTGGAACGTTTCAGTAAGACCACTGATCGTTTTATAGTTTTCTTCATAGGTTTGACGGTGTTTTTTAATAACATCCACCATCTTAGAACCTTCTTGTAAACGAGATTCCTTTAAACCTTCAATAGCAGCAGCAAAAGCTTCTTTTGCAAGCCCTAAAGTTGTTTCATTTCTCGTCTCGTCCACATCTTTAAAAAATTCGGACCTAAGAAAGTCAGTCGCTGAGATTTGAAGCTCAACCCCTGAAGCTTGGGCCATAGACTTGGCCTTGCTTAAAAAGGCCTCAACTTTTGTTTCGTCAATATCGTCAAAGCGAGTCTTTGTATCAACTCTTTTATAAGAGAGATAAATATCAAAACTTCCTCTCTTAAAGACATTAAGAAGCATTTTCTTGAGGTCCAATTCAATCGAAGAGAACAGCGATGACATTTTGAAGCGTACATCTTTGAAACGATGATTTACTGATTTAATTTCAACAGTAACTGTATATTCATCGTTACTAGCTTCTCCACTTCCAAAACCTGTCATTGACTGAATGGCCACTCATTACTCCTTATTCTGTAATAGTTGTATTCCCCATAGCGCGGAATTTTTCGAATCTCTTTGTAAGTAGAGTATCGATATCATTTTTCTTTAAATTAGTGATTTCTTTTACAATAGCACTCTTAACTAAATCTGCCGCAAGCTCAGGGTTTTTGTGGGCACCACCAATTGGTTCTTTAATCATGTCATCAACAATCTTAAGTTCAAGAGCTTTTGCTGGACCAAGATTAAGTGCATTTGCCGCAGTCTCTGCTTTCTTTGGATCGGCCCAAAGAATTGAAGCACATGACTCAGGAGAAATAACTGAGTACACAGAGTACTCCATCATAAGAACGCGATCAGCAATTGCGATCCCAAGAGCTCCACCAGATCCACCTTCTCCAATAACAACAGAGAGCATAGGTGTTTTAATATCAAAAAGCTCTACGAGGTTCTCAGCAATAGCACTCGCCTGACCTCTTTCCTCGGCACCAATTCCTGGATAAGCACCCGGAGTATCAACAAATGTCACAACAGGAATATTAAAACGTCCTGCCATTTGAATTACTCTCAAGGCCTTTCTATAACCTTCAGGTCTTGGCATACCAAAGTTATGAGTTACTTTTTCTTTTGTTTTGCGCCCTTTCTCAATGGCCACAACAGCAACTTTTTCTCCACCAATTTTTCCAAAACCAGTGATAATTGCCTGGTCGTTAGCAAAGAATCGATCACCTGAAACTTCGTGAAATTCATCAACAATCTTTTCAATATAATCTACTGAGTGTGGTCTATTAGGGTGACGTGAAAGCTGAACTCTCTCCCATGGAGTAAGGTTTTCATAAATCTCAGTCATAAGAGTTGAGACCTTATTTTGCAGGGCCTTTACCTCATTCGAGATATCAATTTCAGACTTTTTTGTCGCTTCTTTAAGTTCTTTAATTTGATCTTCGAGCTCTTTAACTGGCTTTTCAAACTCAAGGGTGTAGTTATTGAGTAGGTCGCTCATAATCCGCTCCTGTTAATACCTTGAAAGTATGTTCTAAATTTAAACGAGAATAGTACGAATGGAGGCATAACTCAATGGATGACGCAGCGAAAAAGAGGTCTTTTGGCTATATTTTAGAGCGAAAAATAGCTATGACAGGCCTTATTCCAAGGCCCATCCTTGAACGACTCCACTCTCGAAATAAACGTATTGGAGTCTTCCGTTTTCGTAAAAGGCCCATCTTTCATTTTCATTGCTTGGATTTCCAGCAACATCAACTCTAACAGGTCTTCCCCAGTATTGAACGACATCATTTTTTCCCATACCAAGATGGAGTGCACTTTTTCTAATTGAACGTGACCCTAGAAATTGCATTCCTCTGGTTTCGCCATATGAACGCTCGATAATTCCCTTATCAAAAAGGTATTCTCTTCGCGATTGTGGATCTAAAGAGAGGTAGTAAATTCTCTCTGAATCGTTTTCTAGTGTAGATGCGATACGGCTATAATCTTGATAGTCTTTTTGAGAGAGTCCTCTCAATTTTCTTCTAAGTTCTAATTTTAAAGAATTTCTTCTCTCCCTCGATTCATACTCTCCAATCGAAGCGGGAGTTCTGTCATTAATTTCATTTCTTGTTCTAAAGGCCTGTCCACTGTCTCCTGGAACTTGATTAAAATCCCTTCCGGCAACAAAGAGGCCATCTGTTTCGCGGTCCATTTCATCAATAAATGTTCTTTGTGCCAAAAGTTCAGCACATCCTACAAATTGAGTAGCTAAAAACAGTAATAAAACAAATTTCATTTTCATCATAACTCCTTGGCCCTTTTTCAGGCCATACACACACTCTTCTCGAAATTGGGCAAGATCTCCTTAGGCTGGCATAAAAATTGGTCAAAACGCGGTCATATTTGCCTTTAGTAGAGCTTAAGGAGAGCAAAATCATCAGTTTTATTTATCTAAGCTATGATAGAAAAAGGTAATAAATCTCAAATTTAAGCCGAAAAGTAGAGAGAAGGAGTCGCTTTTGAAAATTTGGGTAAAAATAGAGAAATTAATAAATGATCTTTTAATGAGTTTTTTCTCATTGGTGGATTCATTTATTAAGAAGCTTACCCCTTCTAAAATCAAAAGAACTCTCTCTCAAAGCTCAGAAATTTTCGATAAGAGTAAAAAAGATATAAAAAGCAATATTGAGCAAGCTAAAGTTAAGGCCGCCAAAAAGGTTCTGACTTCCAAAGATACTGCACTGAAAAAAATTGAGAAGACGAAGGGAAAAGTTCAAGATGTTAAAAGCTATAATTGGAAAGCTCTTACTTTTCAAAAAGTCATCATTGCAATTCTCGCTTTCTTTAGTCCTTTAACTAACAAAATTAAATTATGGTATCTTTCTTTGAAACCAGCAACGATGGCCGGAATTATCATAACGGGAGCCGCTACAGGTTTAACAGGTGTAACGATCTATACCCAAACGAAAGAAATTATCGATAAGACCCAAGGAAGAGAACCAGCAAGTCTTCCAGCAGAGCTTCTTGAAAAATCTAAAAGAGGAAGGCTCCATCTTATTGATGAGAGAAGCCTTCGACTTTCAAATGTAAAAATGCCTGTCTATGTAGAGTCGAGAAAACATCTCAATACCCTTCTTATGGAATTTACAATTGTTTCATCAAATCGATATATCAAAGAATATTTTTACGAAATCGAAAATGAAACGCTTTTAAGAGATAAGCTCAGCACAAAAGTACATCCTTTCACTTCTGATTTTTCACTAGAAAAAGAAGGAAAAGATATTATTAGAAAAAAGATCAAAGAAGAGGCAAACGCTCTTATCAAAGAGCTTCAAATAAAAGGTGAAGTTCAAGAAGTTTACATTCATTCCCTACTTGCCAATTAACTTTCTCTTTCTAAGAATCGATCGTATCGTATTGGGACTAATTCCCAATATTTTTGAGCAGTCATTAATGCGACCACTGCTTTCAATATAAACTTTTATACAATAATCTTCTTTCACATTCTCAAGAGATTGATAGCCCTCTTTTCTAATTGATTCATCAATAAAGACATCACGATTTAAAAGCCCCTCATCCACAGAGTCGAATGAGAATTGAGAAGATTGCGATAGGATCCTCTTTTTCTCTAAATGCGAAATGAATTGTCTAATATTTCCAGGCCAAGACTGAGATTGATAAAATTTAATCAATTTTGGAGGAATGAAGACAGAATGATCATGAGAAAATTTATAGCATAGGCCTTCTATTTTATCGGGACTTTCTCGAAGAGATTTCATTGAAAAAGAAAAGCCCGACGAGATGCGAAAATAGAAATCTTTTCTCATCTTCTTTTGATCAACAAGATCTCTTAAAGAACGTCCAGAGGCACAGATCAAGCGGACACGACTTTTATATTCACGAGTTGACCCAACCGGACGAATGACACCACTATCGAGAAAGAGAAGAAGTTTCGTTTGTATGTCCATTGGTAATGAATCGATTTCATCGAGAAAAAGAGTTCCACCATTCGCCTCTCTCAAAGCTCCTAGCTTATCTTGACTTGCTCCAGTGAAAGAGCCTTTCACATGGCCAAAAAGCTCACTTTCAATTAGAGATTCAGAGAAGGAGGAAAGATTGATGTGAATGAAGTGACCAACGACATTACTTTTTTCATGAATCAATTTAGCATTATAAGTTTTTCCACAGCCTGTTTCTCCCTCAAGTAAGAGAGGAAGATTGCTTTCAACAATATTTTTTTCAAAGGGAATTTTCTCCTCTTCCAAAATCTTTACCGAACGCGCTTTGAAAACTAATTTATTATAACCAAAACTTAATTCATCCCCTCTTGAAAGAAATGCCTGATAAACCGGAAGGCCATTTAATTTTACGGGATCGCATCCAAGAACTCTTAAAAAAAATCTTCCGACATCTTCAGCATTTCTATTTGAAACACCTTTAACAAGTTCAATTTGAAATTCATATTTCTTTTCATTTACTTGATTGAAAATGAAGTTCTGATTCTCCATCTCAAAGTCGGCCCCTCTTTTCATTGAGAAAGAAAATCTCGTTCTCTTAAGTTCAATCTCTTTTTTTCGACCAAAAGCGGGGTAAATTTCAACAAGATCATCGAAGCGAACACTACGGCTTGTGAGCTCCCTATTCTTTTCTAGATCTAGTTTCTCAAGATTTTTCACTCTTCATTCTCCTGTTAGAGTCATTTTCTCTACTTATTCAACTTCTATGCCTAAAATTTCGATCATCTTTCTTGCACTTTTTCCAAACTCATGGGAAAAACACCTCTATTCAGTATGAATATTGAACTAAATGAAAAAGGAAGAGTGGATGGAAATTATCAAGGGCTCAACAAAATTCTGTTACGGAATGAGTAACCCAGAGCAAATGGCCCAGTGGCTTCAAGAAAACCCCGATGCAATTGGGATTAGCTTTGTTGGACGCTCAAATGTTGGTAAGTCTTCAACGATTAACTCTCTCTTTGGAAAGAGCACGGCAAGAGTTTCTAAGACGCCAGGTCGTACTCGTGAGATCAATATTTTTACTTTCAATGTAGGAGAAAAAGGAAAGGTTGAAGAAAGTCTTCCGCCACTCTATCTCTACGATTTACCTGGTTATGGTCACGCAGAAGTTTCTCGTGAAATGTCGAGAAACTGGGAAGCGCTCATGGGGAATTTTTTCACAGGAGCAACAGAGCATACACTCATGGTAAATATTCAAGATGCCAGACATCCAAATCAAAAAACTGATCAGGAGTTTCAATCATTTCTTAAGGGATATGGTTATGAGACTTTTGTTGTTTTCAATAAACTTGATAAACTAAAAAAACAGAAAGAGCGCGCTGCCCTTAATAAGCTAAAGCCAAAGCTTTTTAGTGAGTTTAAATGGGTTAAGCAAATCCACTTCACTTCAGCAGAACGTGGTGATGGGCTTCAAGTTCTGGAACAAGCTTTAATCAGTTATCTTTTTGATCGTATTGGTCTTTTAGAAAGAATGGAAATAGATAAAAGAGAGGATTAATCCTCTCTTTTTTATTTGTGATCTTGGTTTTTATTTTCTTCGTTATTTTCTTGGGCCGTATCGTCTGTATAAAATTTGATCTTATTCACATCTTTTTCAATGCTCACTAATTCAGTTTCACAATTTCTGATCTTACAAACAAGCTCTCTAACATCGGGATCTTCCCACTTCAAAGTTCCATTTTCTAACGCTTGAAAAGCTAAGCTTCCAAGTTCCTCAAGCGACTCATGCAGACAAGTATTTGTCTTTGAGGCACTCAACATTTTCTTTCCAATCTCGGTCGTTTTTTTCAATTCCTCCTGACAAGTGTTGAGGATATCGTTAAATTTGGAACGCCATTGTGGACTCTTTTGCATATGAACTCCAATCTCTCTAATGAAGATACTTTACTGAGTTAATTATCTACTAGGTAAAAGTATATGGCCAAAGGTGATTGTTGTGAAGAATTCGCATTCTGTTAAAATGAAGCCATTAAATAAAAAGTACGGACATTTGATAAAATAGGTCAAAAATGATTGAACAACTATCTAAAATCATTGATAAAACAAAAATTTCAAAAGAAGATCAGGTGCAAATAGATGCCGCCTTTGAGCACTTTTATGAAATGCTTCCAACAGGTGAAGACCCTTGGGGCCTAAACCTTAAGAAGGCCCGTAAAAACTTAGAGTTTATCTACCCAATCTATAAGAAGTACTTCAAAGTCAGAGTTTTTGGCCAGGAGCATGTGGAAGATAGGCCCTATATAGTGACCTCTAATCATACCGGACAAATTGCGATCGATGGAATGTTAATAGCAACTGCATTTGCCACAGAAATTAAGCCCCAAAGAATTCTAAGAGCAATGGTCGAGAGATTCTTCACTGGCCTTCCCTTCCTTGGAATGTGGGCACAAGAAGGTGGAGCTGTTTTAGGTGACCGCCAAAACTGTATCAATCTTTTAAATAAGGGCCATTCTGTTTTAGTTTTCCCAGAGGGAGTGAGAGGTGTCTCAAAGAGTACGCCTGACTTTTATAAGTTACAAAAGTTCACTCGCGGATTTTTTAGAATGTCTCTTCAAACAAAGACGCCCATTCTTCCTGTTGCCGTTGTTGGAGCTGAAGAAGTTTTCCCTTATGTTTATCAAGCAAAAGATCTCGCAAAGAAATTAGGTCTTCCAGCGCTTCCAATCAGTGCCAACTACTTCCCTCTTCCTTCTCCTATCGACATACATATCGGTAAAGAATATCAAGTTCCACAGGACGTTAGTTTTGACTCTCCTGATAAAGTTATTGATGAACATATTTATAAGATCGAAAGTGAAATTAAAAAACTTGTTGAATCAGGACTGAAACAGCGTAGAGAATTCTGGGCGAACCAAAAGAGTGAATAATGAAAAACAATGAAATAAAGAATATACTCATCGTTGGTGCCGCAGGCGGTTTAGCAAGAATCACTTGTGGTCTCATTTGCAAAAAATATCCCAATGCAAAAGTCATTGGAATTGATAATCGCAATGATTCGGACCCAATGAAAAGAGAAAATTTCACCTTTAAGAGAATCAAGTATACACGAGGAAATTTTGAAGCTCTTTTTCGCGAACAGGATTTCGATATCGTCCTTCACCTAGGAAGACTCAGTCATTCAAAAGGAACTACTCACGCATCAGTTGCCCAAAGACTTGATCTCAATGTAATGGGAACAGGAAGAATCCTCGATCTCTGCTTGCGCTACAAAGTTAAGCGCGTGATCATCTTAAGCACTCACCATGTCTATGGGGCCTTAAATGATAATCCTGTCTACATAAAAGAAGACTCTCCTCTTAGGGCGAGTATAAAGTATCCAGAACTTCGAGATGTAACAGAAATGGATCAGCTCTGTGCTAATTGGATGTGGAAAAACCAAGGTCAAATCGAAACAGTTATTTTAAGGCCATGCAATATTATTGGTCCTCAGATAAATAACTCTATTTCTCAATATCTTAAAACACCTTATGCTCCGGTCGGAATAGATTTTAATCCCATGTTTCAATTCATCCATGAGTTTGATATGGCGAGAATTCTTGTTAAGAGTATGAGAAAAATCCCAACAGGAATTTATAATATTGCACCCGACGAAAGTATCTCTCTTAGAGCTGCAAAAGAAATCATTGGCATGCCCATTCTCAATGCTCCTATCGTCGGCCTTGAGCCAATGGCAAAAGTAATCAAGAAGCTTTGGTCTTTTCCAGACTATCTTTTAGACTATATTAAATACTCATGCATTATCGATAATAGTGAGATCAAAAAGTATTTAAAAGATGACGGCTTCCGCTTTTCAACGCGAGAATCACTAGAGCTTTTGAAGTTGCAATAGTGTATTTTTGGATACTTAGAAGACGGTCTTAGGTAAATTCAATAGGATGGCCCACTAATTCAATTGACACATTCCCTGCTCTTTTTTATTCTCTACTCTCAATATGCCTTGGTGGTGGAATGGTAGACACGACGGATTCAAAATCCGTTGACCGCAAGGTCGTGGGGGTTCAAGTCCCCCCCGAGGCACCAGTTATTCAAAGATTACCTTTCTTCAAAAGCAGACAACGCTCTCTCAGCACTAACGTTTTTCGTTCGCTTTACGCAGCGTAAGCCCCAATTCATCAAAATACTTTTGTATTTTGCTGCATTGGAGAACCCCCC
>NZ_JAQSLN010000005.1:0-1263 GCF_028649655.1 Halobacteriovorax sp. GB3 | reverse complement strand
AAATCCAAAAACAAATTCAAAAACAAATCCAAAAACAAATTCAAAAACAAATTCAAAAACAAATTCAAAAACAAATTTCAAAAACAAATTTCAAACACAAATTTCAAAAACAAATTTCAAAAACAAATTTAAAAAACAAATTTCAAACACAAATTTCAAAAACAAATTTAAAAAACAAATTTAAAAACTAATTAAAAAAAAGAAAGTGAAAAGAAGTAATGAAGATGTGCTTGAAAGAGTGCGTACTATTGAATGCTAGGGTTTTGAACACTCTTATAGAGTGTTCGTAAAATAAATGATTAAAGAGAGTCTTTATTATGAAAAGAGAACGTTAGTATCTTATCGCCTTGTTGAATTTTATCCAAAATATCTAAACCACGAACGACTTTACCTAAAATCGTATACTTACCATCTAAAGAAGGGCTTTCTTTAAGTGTAATAAAGAATTGTGAGTCAGAACTATTGGGATCATTAGCTATTCGAGCTAAAGATAGTGTACCTTTTACATGGTTTAGATGGTTTTTTACTTCTAAGGGTAGCTTTTTTCCAGAACCCCCTTGTCCTGAACCTGTAGGATCACCACTTTGAATGACAAAATTTTGTACAACTCGATGAAATATCAAATTGTCATAAAAGCCCATGGATACTAGCTCTACGAATCTTTTGACTGAAGTTTTTGCATCATTTGCATAGAATTTAATTACGACATTTCCGTGCACCGTTTTTAAAGTAGCGAAAGAGCGTGAAAGGCCTTGTTCATCGGTAGTTAGAGCAATGTCTTTAGTAAGAAAATAATCACTTTTATCTGTATTTTTTCTTAAGTTTTGTTCGCTTTTGCACGAAGAGGCCATGCATGTTGAAATGAGTAGGGCAAAAATGGCTGTTTTTTTCAAAAAACTGTCCTTTGATAAGGTTGCGCTTATGTTTTGTATAATTCTTGCATAATAATGTCTAAATAATTAATATCATTTTAGAAAAAAATGCAAAAAAAGTTAAAAAAAAATGAAAAAAAACGAAAAAAGCGTTGACACCTTAACCATGTTACCTTAAATTCAGCCTCACCTCAGAACGAAACACACTTTCAAAACGAACTACGGGGGTGTAGCTCAGTTGGGAGAGCACTTGCTTTGCACGCAAGGGGTCGCAGGTTCGACTCCTGTCATCTCCACCACTTTTGAGTTTTGAACGTTCTGGTTCTTTAAAATTTAAATATTTGTTAAAGCCATCATTTCGATGATGGATAGATGAGAAAGAATCCTTAGA
>NZ_JAQSLN010000004.1:300000-390451 GCF_028649655.1 Halobacteriovorax sp. GB3 | reverse complement strand
ATCTGACATTCTAGAATAATTGATAAAATTTACACGGAGCTCTATGAGTTCCGTGTTTTTTTATTTGGCCTTGCAGCAAAAAATTTATTATTGGTGTTTTGCTCTTGACAAAGGGCCCCAAAGTGATTTAGAACGCATATTCAACTGCGTTAAATTTTAACAGGGAAAAAGATGAAAGCGTCAAGATTGAGAATCAAGCTTAAAGCTTATGATCACAAGTTACTAGATAACTCTGTGAAAGAAATCGTTCAGACGGCGAAGGAAACTGGTGCACGCGTTGCAGGTCCAATTCCTCTTCCAACTGAAGTTAACAAATTTACTGTACTTAGAGGACCACACGTTAATAAGAAGTCTAGAGAGCAGTTCGAAATGAGAACACACAAAAGACTTATCGATATCGTTGATCCAACTCAACAAACAGTTGATAGCCTAATGAAATTAGATCTATCTGCTGGTGTAGATGTAGAAATTAAGTACTAGTACAAAATTAGGTAAGCGCATTAGCGCAATTTTTTAATATTAACCATGCATGCATCTCTGGGAAACAGAGTGATGCTGTGGAGGTAAGATGGCCGAAGAAACTAAGGCTGTTGAGGCAACTGCTGCCGAAAATACAGCAACTTCCAACACAATTGATCTTCCTGCGATTTACGGTGTAAAAGCGGGAATGACAAGAATCTTTGATGAGCAAGGTAATCACGTACCAGTTACTGTTATCAAGCTTATCCCAAATGTCGTAACTCAAGTTAAAACAACTGCTAAAGACGGTTACGAAGCGTACCAAATTGGTTTTAATGAAAAACGTGAAACTCTCGTTAAGAAACCAGTTCAGGGACACCTTAAAAAAGCAAATGTTGAGCTAAATGCAACATCTTTCGCTGAAGTTCAAGCAGCATCTATTGATGAAGCTAACCTTGGTAAAGTTGTTGGTCTTGGTGAATTTACTGAGTCTAGTTTCGTAGATGTTACTGGTACTTCTAAAGGTAAAGGTTTCCAAGGGACAATGAAGCGTTACAACTTTGCAGGTGGTCCAGCTACACACGGCTCTCACTTCCACAGAAGTCCAGGTTCAATTGGTAACCGCGCAACTCCTGGTAAAGTTTGGAAAAACAAAAAAATGCCAGGTCAAATGGGTAACAAAAAGAAAACTATTCAAAATATCGAAGTTGTTGAAATCAACGCTGATAAGGGTTACATGCTTCTTAAGGGGTCAGTACCTGGATCTAAGAATGGTTTTGTGAGAATTGCTAAGGCGATTAAGAAGTAATAAAAACGAGAGGAAGTAACAATGACTGATATTACAGTATTAAATACAAAGTTAGAGGCTTCAGGGAAATTATCTACTGAAGTTGCACTAACTGCTGAAGATATCAACGTTCCTGTAGTTCACCAGGTAGTTAAAGCTACATTAGCTGGTAGAAGACAAGGAAACGCTTGTACAAAAGGTAGATCTCAAGTAAGCGGTGGTGGTGCTAAGCCATTTAAGCAAAAGGGAACAGGCCGTGCAAGACAAGGTTCAACAAGATCATCTCTGATGGTTGGCGGTGGAACTGTCTTTGGTCCAACTCCGAGAGATTACACTCAAAAAGTTAACAAAAAAGTTGCTGCTAAAGCTATTCAATCTGTTCTTGCAGATAAGCTTCAAGCAGGGAAACTTACTGTTGTTGAAAAACTAGAAAGCAATGGTAAGACAAAAGAAATGTATAACCTATTAAACGGGAAAGGGCTTCTTCCTGCATTGGTTGTAACAGCAAACAAAGATGACCTAGCGCTAAGAGCTGCTAAAAACCTTAAACAAGGTAAAGGCATGGCGGTTGAAGGTTTCAGCGTTTATGAAGCTGTTAAATTTGAAAACCTTGTAATTGAAAAAGAAGCATTAGAAACCCTATTAAACAAGTTGGTGTAATTATGATGCATCTAGAAGAAGTATTAGTTAAGCCATTGATCACAGAAAAGTCATCAATTGCAAACGAAAATTATAATAGATACGGATTTGTTGTTAACGTAAAAGCTAACAAGTACCAAATCAAGAATGCAGTTGAGAAACTTTACAATGTAAAAGTTCTTAACGTTAAGACAAATATCACTCCTGGAAAGCTTAAGAGAATTGGTAAGGGTGTTTCTAAGACACCTAAGCTTAAAAAAGCTTATATTCAGTTGAGTGAAGGTCAGAAGATTGAATTCTTCAGTGGCGTATAAGAACCAGTTTTAGCGGAAGAGGATAAAAATGGGTATTAAAAAGTTTAAGCCTACAACTCCATCACTAAGAAACATGCAAGTTGTTAATAGTGATGAGCTTACAAAAGGCGTAAAACCAGTTAAGAAATTAATCTCTGCAAAAAAATCGACAGCAGGTCGTAACAATGCAGGTCGTATTACAGTTCGTCACAGAGGTGGCGGTGTAAAGCAGAGATACAGAATTATTGACTTTAAAAGAAACAAGTTAGAAATTCCTGCAAAAGTTCAGGGTATTTCTTACGATCCGAACAGAACATGTAATCTTGCTCTATTAGCTTATGCTGATGGTGAAAAAAGATACATTCTTGCTCCACTTGGCTTGAAGGTTGGCGACACCGTTATCTCTTCTGCTCAAGCCGATATTAAAGTTGGAAACTCAAAGCTTCTTAAGGAAATTCCAGTTGGTACTCTTGTACATAACGTAGAACTACACCCAGGTGCTGGTGGGCAGATTGCTCGTTCAGCTGGTGCATATGTTCAAGTTATGGCGAAAGAAGGTGATTCATGTCTTCTAAGAATGCCATCAGGAGAGCTTAGAAAAGTTAAGCTTGAGTGTAGAGCAACTATTGGCCAAGTAGGTAACCTTGATCACGAGAAGAGAAACATCGGTAAAGCTGGTCGTAAGCGTATGCTTGGTTTCAGACCAACTGTTAGAGGTGTTGCTATGAACCCTGTTGATCACCCACATGGTGGTGGTGAAGGGAGAACTTCTGGTGGTAGACATCCTGTATCTCCATGGGGTGTACCAACTAAAGGTTACAAAACTAGAAAGAACAAGAGAACTGATAAGTTCATTGTTAAGCGTAGAAAGTAGGGGTAAGAAGATATGTCACGTTCATTAAAGAAAGGACCTTTCGTAGACGTTAGCCTTCTAAAGAAAGCAATCGCGGTACAAGAGGAAGGAAATACTGGGAACAAAGTTATTAAAACTTGGTCTAGAAGATCGACAATTGTTCCTGAATTTATCGGACTTACATTTGCTGTACACAACGGGAAAAAATTTATTCCTGTATACGTAACAGACCAAATGATCGGTCATAAACTAGGTGAATTTGCACTGACTAGAACTTACTGGGGTCACGGTGCAGATAAGAAATCTAAGAGATAAGTTTAATAATATTTTGAGGAGAGGCTCATATGGCCATTAAAGTTAAAAACAGAAGAGTTGGAATCGCTCCAAGAAAAGTAAGACAGGTATGCGACCTTGTTAGAAACAAGAAAGCTTCTGAAGCTCTTAAGACTTTAAGATTTTGTGAGAAGAAAGAGATCGCTCTGATGCTTACAAAGCTTATTAACAGCGGACTTGCTATTGCAGCTGATTCAGAAAAGTACGATATTGATAATCTAGTAGTTAGCACAATTTTTGCTGATGAAGGTCCAACGCTCAAAAGGATTCAACCTAGAGCTCAAGGGCGTGCTTTCAGAGTTAGAAAAAGAACAAGTCACGTAACAGTTGAACTTAAAGAAGCGTAATAGGAAGGAATATAATGGGACAAAAAGTACATCCTTATGGATTTAGACTAGGTTACATTAAGGGCTGGCAATCAAACTGGTATGCTGGGAAAAACGACTATGCAAAAACTCTAAGTGAAGATCTTCTAATTAGAAAATACATTGAAGAGAACATGAAGAATGCAGCAGTTGCTAGCACAGATATCGCAAGAACGTCTGACCAAGTTAAGGTTACTGTTTATACAGCAAAGCCTGGTGTAGCTATTGGTAAAAAAGGTGCAGGAATCGAAAAGATTAGAAATGATCTTAAGAAACTAACTAAGGGAACTCTTATCTTCAACATTGCTGAAGTTAAAAGACCTGATGCAGAATCTAAGCTTATCGCTGAAAACATCGCGGCTCAACTTGAGAAACGTGTTGCTTTCCGTAGAGCAATGAAAAAGGTTATGCAGTCAGCTTTTAGAGCTGGTGTTAAAGGTATCAGAGTTAGAACTGCTGGACGTCTTGGTGGTGCTGAGATGGCAAGAGCGGAAGGATACTCTGAAAGAAAGGTTCCACTTCACACTTTGAGAGCTGATATTGATTACAGTACAGCGGAAGCTCATACAACTTACGGTGTTATCGGGGTTAAGGTATGGGTTTATAAAGGTGAAATTTATAAATAAAAAGTTTTACACGAATTGAGATGTGTAAATACTCGAATTAATTAAAGCCGAGGTTAAAAATGCTTAGTCCAAAAAAAGTAAAGTGGCGTAAACAGCAAAAAGGCCGCATGAAAGGTAAAGCGAATCGTGGAAATACTATCACATTCGGAGAATTCGCTATACAAGCTGTGTCATGTGGGTATATAACAAACCGTCAAATTGAAGCAGCCCGTATTGCTATGACGCGTAAAATTAAGCGTGGTGGTAACGTTTGGATCAAAATCTTCCCAGATAAGGTTCTTACTAAGAAGCCAGCTGAAGTACGTATGGGTAAGGGTAAAGGTTCTCCTGATTCTTGGGTAGCTGTTGTTAAGCCTGGACGCGTAATGTTTGAAATCAAGCACGTTGATCCAGAACTTAGTAAGGAAGCTCTAAAGCTTGCTATGTATAAGCTTCCAGTTAAGACAAGAATTATTAAAAGAGAAGCTGAGAATTAAGATAAATTTGCGAGGAAGCTATGCAAAGATTAAAAATTGAAGACATTAAAGGTTGGGATGCGAAGCAAATCGACGCTAAAACAGCTGAGATGAGAAAAGCACTTTTCGATTACAGAATGCAAAAATCAACTTCTGGACTTGAGAAGCCACATCTTATCAAAATTGCTAAGAAGAACATTGCTCGTCTTTTAACTGCGAAAAATGCTAAGGGTGATAAGTAATGAGTGCACAAAAGAAGTTTAAGAGAAAGCTAAATGGTGTAGTTGTTTCTGCTAACAATGAAAAAACAGTTGTTGTTTCAGTTCAGAGACGTTTTAAGCATCCAATTTACAACAAGTTCGTTTCTAAAACTAAGAAGTACCACGCTCATGATGAAGCTAATACTGCGAAACAAGGTGATAAAGTAACAATCATCGAGTCTAAGCCGTATTCAAAGCTTAAGAAGTGGGAACTATTTAGTGTTAACTAAATAGACAGTTTAGGAAAATTTTTTAAACAGGCCCTATAAGATGGGCGTAATATTATATATTTTTTGGAGTAACCCATGATTCAGATGCAAACAAAGCTCGATGTTGCAGACAACAGCGGAGCGAAAGAGGTTAAGTGTATCAAGGTTCTCGGTGGTTCAAAGAGAATGACTGCTGGACTTGGCGACATTATTGTGGTAGCTGTGCAGCAAGCTCTTCCAGGTGGGAAAATTAAAAAGGGTGATGTTAAGAAAGCTGTTATTGTTAGAACTGCATATCCTATTAGAAGGGAAGATGGTTCTTACATTACTTTCGACAATAACTCTGTTGTTATCCTTAACAATAACAATGAACCAGTTGGAACGCGTATTTTCGGACCAGTAGCTAGAGAACTTAGAGCAAAAAGCTTTACTAAGATTTGTTCACTAGCCCCAGAGGTTCTTTAATCCAAGGTAGAAGGTGTAATTATGCAAAAGATTAAAGTAAATGATGATGTAGTAGTTATCGCTGGGAAGGACAAAGGTAAAACAGGTAAGGTTCAAAAGCTTAACTTCAAAACTAACACTGTTCTTGTAGAAGGTGTTAATCTAGTTAAAAAAGCTGTTAAACCTACTCAAGAAAATCCACAAGGTGGAATTTTCGAAGTTGAAAGACCTGTCCATATCAGTAACGTAGCAGTTGTTAGTCCAAAGACTAAGAAAGCTACTAGAGTTAGAATTGAAGCAAAAGACGGAAAGAACGTAAGAGTTGCCGTTGCTTGTGGAACAGTTCTTAATTAATTTCGGGTTGAGGGTAAACTTATGAGTAGATTAAAGACTGAATATAAAAATAAAATTGCTCCAGCTCTTCAGGAAAAATTTGGACTAAAAAACGTTCACCAAATTCCTAAGCTGGAAAAAATTGTTGTTAACTGCTGTACAAAAGACGCGGTAACTAATGCTAAAGTTGTCGAGTCTATTGTTAAGGATCTAGCTGCGATCACTGGTCAAAAGCCAGTTGTAGCAAGAGCTAGAAAATCAATCGCTTCATTCAAAGTTAGAGAAGGTATGGCCTTAGGTGCTAGCGTTACTCTAAGAGGCGAGAAGATGTATGAATTCCTAGACAGACTTGTAAACATTACTCTTCCACGTGTACGTGACTTTAGAGGTGTTTCTGATAAAGGTTTTGACGGAAGAGGTAATTATACTCTTGGTCTAAAAGAGCAAATTATCTTCCCAGAGATTAACTATGATCAAATTGATAAAGTTAGAGGTATGGGTATCTCTATCGTTACTTCTGCAAAGAATAACGAAGAAGGTAGAGAGCTTCTTAGTCAATTTGGAATGCCTTTCCGTAAATAATTAAGGGGATTAGTAATGGCTAGAAAAGCAAAATTAGCAAGTAACGAAAAGAGAGCGAAGTTAGCAGAGAAGTACGCTGCTAAGAGAGCTGAGCTTAGAAATAAAATTAAAGACGTGAATCTTTCTGAAGAAGAAAGATTTGAAGCTATGATGAAGCTTCAGACTCTTCCAAGAAACTCTGCGAAAATCAGAGTGAGAAACAGATGTGTTCTTACTGGAAGACCACGTGGTAACTATAGAAAATTTGGTCTATCAAGAATCGCATTCAGAGAGCTTGCTCTTAGAGGTATGATTCCTGGTGTAACTAAATCAAGCTGGTAAGTTGAGGATATAGCTATGATGACAGATCCAATTGCAGATATGCTTACAAGAGTTAGAAACGCTATCAATGCTGGACATGATAGAGTTGAATTTCCTGCTTCAAAAGTTAAAGCTGGAATTTGTAAAGTTTTAAAAGATGAAGGTTATATCAGATCTTTTAAAATTGTTGCAAAAGCTCAAAATGATATTTCGATTAAAGTACTTCTTAAAGAAGATGCGATCGTAGGAATTAAGAGAGTTTCAAAGCCAGGTCTTAGACAATATAGAGGTTATAAC
The DNA here is from genome assembly GCF_028649655.1 of Halobacteriovorax sp. GB3. NCBI lineage: Bacteria > Pseudomonadati > Bdellovibrionota > Bacteriovoracia > Bacteriovoracales > Halobacteriovoraceae > Halobacteriovorax > Halobacteriovorax sp. GB3. Next base: position 383,216 of record NZ_JAQSLN010000004.1, on the reverse strand, counting down.
GACATTTCTCGTGTTATCTCTGGTCTTGGAACAGCTATTCTATCTACATCTCAGGGTGTAATTTCTGATAGAGAAGCTAGAAAGAGAAAGGTTGGAGGAGAAGTCCTCTGTAACGTTTGGTAGGAGTACACAATGTCACGTATTGGTAAACAACCGGTTGTAGTACCAGAAAAAGTTGAAGTGAAAATTGACGGGACAAAAGTTTCTGTTAAGGGTCCAAACGGTCAACTTGAGTATGAATTTAATAATTTAGTAAAATTTGAACTTAAAGATAAAGAAGTTATCGTAACTCCTGTAGATGGTTCTAAGCCTGCTCGCTCAATGTGGGGAACAGCTAGAACTCTTGTAAACAACATGATTGTTGGTTGTACTACAGGATTCAAGAGAACTTTAGAGTTCAATGGTGTTGGTTATAAGGCTGCTGTTAGTGGTGACACACTAAACCTAAACCTTGGTTACTCTCACCCAATTGAGTACAAGCTACCTAATGGTGTATCAGCGAAAGTCGTTAAAAACGAGATCGAATTGGAAGGTGCTGATAAGGAACTAGTAGGTTTTGCTGCTGCAAAAATTAGATCATTCAGATCTCCTGAGCCATACAAAGGTAAAGGTATTAAGTACTCTGATGAGACAATTATTAGAAAAGCTGGTAAAGCTGGCGGTAAATAAATTTAAACTTGCCTGAAGATAGCGAAAGCTTAGGGTTGGAGAAAATGATGAGAAAACAATTAGGTAAAATTAGAAAAGAGTCGGAAGCTAGACGCTATAGAAGAAAGCTTTCTCTCAGAAAAAAAGTTAATGGAACTGCTGATCGTCCAAGACTTGTAGTAACAAGATCTAATAAGCATCTTGCTGTTCAAGTTATCGATGATAATGCTTCTAAAACATTACTTTCTGTTCAAACTTATGGAAAGAATGCTGTTAAAGCTGGAAACAATGTTGATGGTGCAAAAGTTGTTGGAGCTACTCTTGCTGAAAAGCTTAAGTCTGCGAAAATTGACAATGCTGTATTTGACAGAAACGGTTACAAGTACCACGGTGTTGTAGCTGCTGTTGTTGAAGCTGCAAGAGAAAATGGGATTCAAATTTAAGAGGTAGTTATGACAGAAGAAACTAAAAAAGAAGCAAAAGTAGAAGCTACTGAGAAGAAAGCTCCAAGAAAGAAGCAAGCTCCAAGAAAAAAGGCTCCTGCTGTTAATCCTGATTTTGAAGAAAGAGTTGTAGCGGTTAACCGTGTTGCTAAGGTTGTTAAGGGTGGTAGAAGATTTTCTTTCTCTGCATTAATGATCGTTGGTGATAAGAAGGGTCGCGTTGGTTATGGTCTTGGTAAAGCTAAGGAAGTTCCTGAAGCAATTAGAAAGGCTACACAAGCAGCTCAAAAAAATATGGTAAAAGTTCCACTTGATAACGGTACAATTCCACACCAAATTGTTGGTGAATTTGATGCTGGTAGAATTCTTTTCAAGCCGGCTGGAGAAGGTACTGGGGTTAAGGCTGCTGGTGCATGTCGTTCAATTATGGAACTTGCTGGAATTAGAAACGTTCTAACAAAGTCACTTAGAGGAAATAACCCTCATAATATCGTTAAAGCTACTTTCGCAGCTCTTAAAAACTTAAGATCAGCTGAGCAAGTTGCTAACGTTAGAGGTAAAGAATCTAAGGGCCTTAGAATTAAAGGTTAGTAGAGGGTAGTATTATGGCTAAGAAAGAAATTACAGTAACACTTAAGAAAAGTACTATCAGTTGTAACCAAAAGCAAAAGGCGACTGTTAAAGGTCTTGGACTTAGAAAGACTGGGTCTAGTAAAACTCTTGAGAACACTCCTGCAGTTAGAGGAATGATCAAGAAAGTTATTCACCTTTTGGATATCAAGGAATAATTGAGAGGATCATATGCTTACGTTAAATAATTTAAAAAGCCCAAAGGGTGCTCACAAGAACATCAAAAGAATCGGTCGTGGACAAGGTTCTGGACAAGGGACTCAGGCTGGTAAAGGTCATAAGGGTCAAAAAGCAAGAGCTGGTGGTGGAGTTAGAACAGGTTTCGAAGGTGGAGCAATGCCACTTTATATGAGACTACCTAAAAGAGGTTTTTCTAACGCACCTTTTAAAACTATCTATGCTGAAGTTAACCTTGGTCAAATCGAAGCGAAATTTGATGGTGAAGAAGTAACAAGAGAATCTCTAGTTGCTAAGGGACTACTGAAAGGTATTTCGAAAAGATTACCAATTAAAATTCTTGGTAATGGAGAGCTTACAAAAGCGTTAACTTTTGTTAACATTAATAAGTTCTCAAAGTCAGCTGAAGAAGCAGTTTCTAAAGCTGGTGGAAAAATCGAAAACAAATAAAAAGGAATTTATTGAATGTCAGGTGCTCAAGGAAAGCTAGAAGAGCTTAAAAAGAAGATTTTTTACACTTTTCTTTTACTAGTAGTTTACAGAATGGTTGCGCAGATCCCTGTTCCAGGTGTTGATGCACAGGCTATTCAAACTTATTTTGATGGTTCAGGTACTGGTCTTTTTGATCTACTGAACACGTTTACGGGTGGATCTTTCAAGCGTTTCTCTGTACTCGCTCTAGGGATTATGCCTTACATTACGACATCAATTATTTTTAGCTTACTTGGTGAGGTAATTCCTCAGATCCAAGAGCTTCAAGAAGACGCTGAAGGGCACAAGAAGATTCAAAAGTGGACAAGATATGCCACTGTCGTTCTTTGTTGTATCCAAGGTTACAGTATGGCCGCCGTATTCGAAGGCTTTACTACTGCAACTGGACGCGTTGTTCCTGACCCTGGCATGATTTTCCGACTTACTACAATGATTACTCTAGCAGCAGGAACTATGTTCCTGCTCTGGCTAGGGGAAAGAATCACTGAATTTGGTCTTGAAAACGGTGTTTCACTTATTATCTTTGCTGGTATTGCTGTAGAGCTACCATCAGAAGTTATCCAGAAACTAACTCTTTATAGAAATGGAGAGCTTGGTGGAATGGAGATTCTTATTTTCTTGGCCGTTATCATCGTTTCATTCTTTATTGTTGCTTTTATTGAGAGATCTCATAGAAGTATTCCTGTTCAGTACGCTAAGCGTGTTGTGCATAATAAAGTTTACGGTGGAACACAAAGCCTACCGATGAGAGTTGATACAGGTGGTGTTATGCCTCCAATCCTCGCATCTTCACTATTAATGGCACCACTTACTTTTGCGAACTTTATTCCTGAAGGAAGTCCACTTAAGCCATATTTCGATACTATTCAGCAGTCTCTATATCCTGGGCAAATGCTGTTTAATATCCTATTTGCACTACTTATTGTGTATATGACTTACTTCTACGCTCCAATTCAGTTCAAAACTAAGAAGATTGCTGAAATGCTACAGAAGAATAATGCTTTTATTCCTGGGATTAGACCAGGTGATAAAACAAAAGAATACTTAGATAACGTACTTAATAGACTTTCATTCTTCGGAGCGATTTTTCTATGTGTTATCTGTATTACTCCAACTTTAATTACCGGTACACAGACTAGATTCGGTGGAACAGCGATGCTAATCCTTGTTTCTGTTTCAGTTCGTGTAATGATGAATATTCAATCGTTTATGTTTGCTGATCGTTATGAAAATACTTATAAATCAAAAGGTAAGTATAACGGTAGCAATAGAAGGTTTTAGATGAAGCCACAATTAATTTTACTTGGAGCTCCTGGATCTGGAAAAGGAACTCAAGCTAAAAGGTTAGTTAAAGAATTTGGTTATGGTCATATTTCGACTGGAGACCTACTTAGAGCAGAGATCGCTAAAAACTCTGAGCTTGGTAATAAAGTTAAGTCCATCATGGAGGCGGGAAATCTCGTTGACGATATGACTGTTCTTGAGCTTCTTAACGCTAATTGTGACCTTGCTACAAACGCATATATTTTTGACGGGTTCCCTAGAAATGGGGAACAGTCTAAGCTTCTTGAAGAGCACGTTCTTAAAGGAACAGCTACGAAAGCAGTATATTTTAAAATTGATTTCGAAGTTCTCATTGAGAGAATTACAAATCGTCGACTAGCTCCAAAGAGTGGAGAAATTTACAACCTAATCTCAAAAGCACCAAAGGTTGCAGGTAAATGCGATGTTTCTGGTGAAGATCTAATTCATAGAGATGATGACAAGGAAGAGGTTGTTAGAAACAGAATTGATGTCTTCAAAAAGACTATTGAGCCAGTTCTTGATTATTACAAGAGCCTTGGTAATTTAGTTGAAATTGATGCTTCAGGTTCTGCGGACACAGTCTTTGGCGAGCTTGTTAAAATAGTCAATAAATAATAGTTATATAAAATATTGTAATTAATAAATTAATGGCTTGATTTATGGCCCTGAGTCATATATATCAAGCGTTGTTAGAATGGGTAAAATTGTCTATGTCAGAAAAAGATGTAATCGAAGTTGAAGGTGAAGTGACTGAACTTCTTCCGAATACTAAGTTTAAAGTTAAGTTACCTAACGGGCATAGTATTATTGCTCACATTTCAGGAAAGATGAGAATGCACTTCATTAAGATTCTACCTGGAGATAAAGTTTTAGTAGAAATCAGTAAGTATGATCTAACTAAAGGTCGTATTACTTATCGTAGTAAGGGTAGATAACCCAATATTTAAGAGGTTGTTATGAAAGTTAGAGCATCTGTTAAGCCAATGTGCAAAGACTGTACAGTAATCAAAAGAAAAGGCGTTTTGAGAGTAATCTGTAAGACGAATCCAAAACACAAACAAAGACAAGGTTAATTATCAATAGTAATTTCTAAGGAGTGTAGCTATGGCAAGAATTCTTGGTGTTGATATTCCTAGAAACAAAGTAATGAGAATTGCGCTTCAATCTATTTATGGGGTTGGACCAACTGTTGCTTTGGAAGTTCTAGGTAAAGCAAATATCGACGTAAACAAAAACTCTACTGACCTATCAGAAGAAGAGGCAAACGAAATCAGAATGATCCTTGAGGCCAATTATACGGTTGAAGGTGATCTAAGAAGAGAAGTTGGTCTAAACATCAAAAGACTGAAAGATTTAGGATGTTACAGAGGTATCCGTCACAGAAAAAGTCTTCCAGTTAGAGGTCAAAGAACATCTACTAACGCAAGAACGAGAAAAGGACCTGCGGTTGCTATCGCTGGTAAGAAATCGATCAAGTCGATGAAGTAGTGAAAGGTAGGGTAACGTAATGGTTAAAAAGACAACAAAGAAAAAAGTAAAAAAGAATATCACGCATGGTATTTGTCACATTCAGTGTTCTTTCAATAACACGATTGTTACATTTACTGATGCTCAAGGGAACGCAGTAGCTTGGGCTTCTGCTGGTCAACTTGGGTTTAGAGGGTCTAAAAAATCGACTCCATTTGCTGCTCAGACAGCTTCTGTTGAAGCTGCTAAGAAAGCAATGGAACACGGTATGAGCTCTGTAGATGTTAAAGTAAAAGGTCCTGGTGCAGGTAGAGAAAACGCAATTCGTGCATTGTTACAAGCTGGTTTGAAAATAACTTCAGTTGCAGATAGATCTCCAATCCCTCATAATGGTTGTCGAGCACCAAAAAGAAGAAGAGTATAACATCTTATTAAGGAGACATGTCTGTGGATAAGTTTATATCTAAAAACTGGACAAGCATGATTAGACCAGTCGCTCTTGAACTGGACGCTGATACGCTTAAATCAAACTACGGAAAGTTTGTTGCCAAGCCTCTTGAGAGAGGATACGGACAAACTCTAGGTAACTCACTAAGAAGAGTACTACTTTCTTCTCTTCAAGGTGCGGGTATTGTAGCTATTCGTATTGATGGTGTAGAGCACGAGTTTGGAACGATTAACAATGTTAAAGAAGAAGTTTCAGAAATTATTCTTAACCTAAAAGAAGTTCGCTTCAAAATTAAGGATAAAGAAGATGTTGTTCTTACTCTTGAGAAATCTGGAGAAGGTCCTGTAACAGCAGGTGACATCGCTGAGCACGCAAACATTGAAGTTCTTAACCCAGAGCACGTTATTTGTAACATCTCTTCAGGTGGTTCTATTAAGATGGAGCTAACTGTTGCAAGAGGTAAAGGTTATGTAACGGCTTTAGATAATAAAGAAGAGTATGATCTACCAATTGGTTGGATCTATCTTGATACACTTTTCTCTCCAGTAAACAGAGTTAACTATACAGTTACAAACTCTCGTGTTGGTAAGAGAACTGACTATGACAAGCTTTCACTTGAAGTTTGGACAAACGCTGGTATTGAGCCACAAGATGCTGTTGCTTACTCTGCAAAGATTCTTAGAGATCAACTTGCAGTCTTCCTTAACTTTGAAGACGAAGAAGAGATTTCTAGAATTGAGAGCAAGCCTTCACAGGTTCAAAGTGCAACAAACAGTGCACTACTTAAACCAGTTTCTGAACTTGAGCTATCTGTACGTTCTGCAAACTGTCTTCAGAATGCAAACATCAAGTACATTTACGAGCTTGTTAGTAAAACAGAAGGTGAGATGCTTAGAACTAAAAACTTTGGTCGTAAGTCACTTAATGAGATTAAGGAAATCCTTACTCAGATGGGACTTGGCCTTGGTATGAAGGTTGATAGCATCATGAAAGATTTAAAACAAAATAGCGAAGATGGGCAATAATTAGGGGCCGTAGGAGTTGTTATGAGACATCAAAAGCATAAGTACAAGCTAGGAGTTAGCCCTTCTCACAGAGGATCAATGATCAAAAACCTAGCGGTTGAAGTAATTGATCACGGGAAAATTAAAACTACTATTACTAGAGCTAAGGCTGTTAGAGGATATGTTGAAAAACTAATCACTCTTGCTAAAAACGATACAGTTGCTAACAGAAGACAAGCGTTCAAGAAATTGAACAACAAAGACGCTGTTAAGACTCTTTTCGAAAATGTAGCGCCAAAGTTCAAAGAAAGAAATGGTGGTTATACTAGAATCATGAAGATGGCAGACACTCGTGTTGGTGATAACGCGAAGATGGCATACATCGCACTAGTTGACTAATTTCTAGCAAAATTTCGAGAATAAAAAGACCGCTATCTTATTTTAAGGTAGCGGTCTTTCTCATTTTAAGGGGAGACTCTTATGTCTAGTACAGCCAAAGTTTTTGCCATTGTCTGTTTAGTCGTGGCTACTTTCGGGTACTCAATTTACGAGAAAAAAAAGTTTGAACGCTTAGATCAAGAAGCTGCAATGAATCCTATTCTTCAGCAATTACCGCAGATCGAACTCACTAATTTATATACAAAAGAACAAATTGATAATACTTCGCTCTTTAACGGAGCTCGTGGTGCAATGGTACACTTTTGGGGTACTTGGTGTGGGCCTTGTGAAGCTGAACTTCCTGAGTTCCTTGATTTGGCTAAGCATTTACAAGATCAGGGTGTTAACTTTTTATTATTGGCCGTTAACGACGATGAGCTAAAGATTAGAAAGTTTTTAAAGAGATTTGGTGATTTACCATCAAATGTTATGATTGCTCATGATAAAGAAGGAAAGTATTTGCCAATATTTGGTACAATTAAAGTTCCAGAAACCTATCTTTTTTCTAAAGACGGTAAAAATTTGAACAAGTTTGTTGGTCCTCAAGACTGGAAGTTACAAGCTTATCAGACACGAATTCTCAACTACTTGTCTAAAAATTCATCAGAAGTCAAAGAAATCGAGACTCATTAAGAGTCTCGATGTTCATTTTTTTAACAATTATTCTGTTATCGACTTAAGTTTAGTACTCGAATTGCCGAAAAGTTAGTCAGATTGTTTTAGTGCTTTTAGCACGAAAAGGAGAAGCAAGATGATTAATTGGCAAGATATGAGTAACTTACACGTTATCTCAAAGCTAGAAGAAATTCTCAATAAATGGTTTGGCGTAGAGATGATCTTCACTGATATGCACTATAAGATCAGATCGAAGCATATCGAAAAAGACTATTCTTTCAAGAACCACTTCTTCAAAGTTCAAATGAATATGAATCATGGTTACAACCTTGTAACTCAAGATATTGAAAAGGCCTTTGATTTTCTACATGACCACTCAGAAAAAACATATGTGTTTGATTCTAGTTTTAAGCACGTAAAGGGCGTTGCCTGTAGAGTTGCTATCGAAGGAGAGCATCTTGGAACTGTCATGGCATTTCCATTTCTACTTGATACAGTAACAGCAGAAGAGGAATCTGAAGTTGTTGCTCAAATGGTGGAGCTTGGGGCGACAGATACTGACGCGCAAACAGCGGTATCTCATTTAAAGAGAATGAGCCATGCAGATGTTGAATATCTTCAGGAGCTAGTAGAACTTGTTTCTGATGAGATTGAGACATTCACGACAGAAATCTCTAAGCGTGAAGAAAGAATTCAAGAGTTAAATAGCGAGCTTGGAACGAAGTATCGCTATCACACGATGATTGGTAAATCTAAGCAAATGCAAAAGATTTATCAATTACTAGAAAAGATCTCTAGCTCGGAATCGTCTGTTCTAATCAATGGTGAAAACGGTACAGGTAAAGAACTTGTTGCTAAGGCGGTTCACTACAATTCACCAAGGAAAGATTGTCAGTTTCTTGCTGTAAACTGTTCAGCTTTCAACGACAACTTACTTGATTCAGAGCTTTTTGGACACGTTAAAGGTGCCTTTACGGGTGCAGTAAAAGATAAGCCAGGACTTTTTGAAACAGCGAATGGGGGAACTCTCTTTCTCGATGAGATTGGGGATACATCGCTTTCAATGCAGGTTAAGCTCCTAAGGGTTCTTCAGGAAGGAACTTATATGCCAGTTGGTGCTGATTCTCCAAGAAGAACTGATGTTCGTATCTTGGCTGCAACAAATAAAGATCTTAAAACGATGATGGCAAAGGGTGAATTCAGAGAAGACCTTTACTATAGAATTAACGTTATCAATGTTCAGCTTCCACCTCTAAGAGAGAGAAATGAAGATATTCCATTCCTGATGGAACACTTTCTTAAAAAGAGATGTGATGAAGTTGGAATGCCTATGAAGAGCTTTTCTAAAAAGTGTATGGAGAAAATGCTAGATTATCCTTGGCCAGGTAACGTTCGTGAACTTCAAAACGAAGTTGAAAGACTCGTTGTTCTTGCTGGAGATGATAAGAATATTACTCCAGATAACCTTTCTCAAAGAATTCTCGATCACGGAGCGGCCCCTGCGGTTGCAACACGTGGAGTAAATACAAGTGGTAAACTTAAAGATGCTCTTGAAGAACTTGAAGCGATGATGATTCGTGAAGGACTTAAAAGGTGTAACTTTAATAAGTCGAAGCTTGCTAAAGAGCTTGGTGTGTCTAGAGCAAGTCTAATTATGAAAGTTGATAAGTACGGACTTGATAAGAGAAAGAAAGCAGCTGGCGAATAATATCTCAAGAAATTCAAAATATTAGAAAGGGCTCCTAAGTGGAGCCCTTTTTTGTGCTCATCGTTAAATGACGCACAGTTAATAGCCTCCTAGTGACTAAAAGTTTAGAATACCTAAGTTATTTGGGAGGTTATTATGGATCCTATTCTTGAGGAAAAAAGAAATCTTCTCTTAGAGAGAAGAGAAGAAGCTTCACTTGGTGGTGGAGCCGCTAGAATTGAAAAACAACATTCACAAGGTAAATATACTGCTCGTGAAAGAATTGAGCGCCTTATCGATCCGGGAACTTTTTTAGAGTTCGATAGATTTGTTACACACAGATGTGGTGACTTTGGGATGGATAAAAAAGAATTTCTTGGTGACGGTGTTGTAACTGGTATCGCTGAAATTAATGGTCAGAAAGTTGCTCTATATTCACAAGACTTTACTTGTTGGGGTGGAGCTCTTGGTGAGTATCACGCAAAGAAAATTTGTAAGATCATGGACTTCGCTCTTGAAAATAGAATTCCAATTATTGGAATTAATGACTCTGGTGGAGCTCGTATTCAAGAGGGTGTCGATGCTCTTGGTGGTTATGCTGAAATTTTTTATAGAAACGTAAAGTGTTCAGGTGTTATTCCACAAATTTCATTAATCATGGGACCTTGTGCTGGTGGAGCTGTTTATTCTCCTGCTATTACTGATTTTATTTTCATGGTTGATAAAACATCTTATATGTTTGTTACTGGGCCAGATGTAATTAAAACAGTTACACATGAAGAAGTTACAAAAGAAGAACTTGGTGGAGCTGCAACTCATTCTGAAAAGTCTGGTGTATCACAATTTAAATGTACTGATGAAGATGAGTGTTTTGAAAGAGTAAGAGAACTTCTTACATATCTTCCAGCTTCAAATTACAGAGAGAAAACTGAAAAGTATTCTTCTGATCCTGTTTATAGAGATAATAACAAAATTAAAGAAACTGTTCCTGCGAACCCAAAGAAACCATATGACATGAAAGAGATTATCATTGATGTCGTTGACGATGGACATTTCTTAGAAGTTCATAAGGACTATGCTCAAAATATCATTTGTGGTTTTGCCTCTGTTGGTGGAATCAAGATTGGTATTGTTGCAAACCAGCCACAAATTCTCGCAGGTGTTCTAGATATCGATGCTTCTTGTAAGGCAGCTCGTTTTATTCGTTTCTGTGATTCTTTTGATATTCCTATTCTAACTCTCGTAGATGTGCCTGGATTCCTTCCTGGAACAGTTCAAGAGTATGGTGGGATTATTAAGCACGGATCGAAACTACTTTATGCTTATGCTGAAGCAACAGTTCCAATGATTACTCTTATTACAAGAAAATCATATGGTGGTGCTTATGATGTTATGGCATCAAAACATATTAGAGCAGATATTAACCTTGCTTATCCAACTGGTGAAATTGCCGTTATGGGTGCAGAGGGCGCTGTAAATATCATCTTTAGAAATGAGCTTAAAGGGCTTGAAGGTGAAGCTTTTGATAAGAAGAAAGCAGAGCTTGTTGCAAATTATGAGCAGAGATTTGCTAACCCTTATAGAGCTGCGGAAAGAGGATATCTCGATGCGATTATTCTTCCAGAGGAAACGCGCAAGAGAGTTTACGAATATCTAGTTGCACTTAAAGACAAAAAAGTTGAACTTCCACAACGTAAACACGGGAACATTCAATTATGATGACGATAAGACAACCAATAAATAAAAGTAGAAGAATTCTAATTGCTAACCGTGGAGAAATTGCTTCACGTATTGCGAAGGCATGTAAAGAGCTTGGGCACGTTGCAATTGGTCTTTGGACTGATAATGAAGTACATGCGACACATCTTCAATTCTGTGATGAGTGGGTACATTTAAAAGGTTCTACAAACGCTGAAACATATTTGAATATTGAAAATTTGTTAAAAGTAATTAAGGAAAATGATGTTGATGCTGTTCACCCTGGTTATGGTTTTCTTTCTGAAAATGCTGACTTCGCAAATGCTTTAAATGAAGCGGGTGTTACTTTTATTGCTCCTCATGCAGAGGCAATTAAGCTCATGGGTGATAAGGCCGTTTCAAAGCAAATTGCTAAGAAGGCGGGAGTTCCAACTGTTCCAGGAACTGATACAGCCGTTCCTACTGTGGAAGAAGCTGTAAAGATCAGTAATGAAATAGGATATCCTGTTCTTTTAAAAGCGGTTGCCGGTGGTGGTGGTCGTGGTATGAGAGCTTGCCAAAATGAAGAAGAAGTACGAGCTAATTTTGAAGCTGTAGGTAGAGAATCTCTTGCGGCCTTCAATAATGGTGATCTTCTTGTTGAAAAGTTAATTCTTAATCCAAGACATATCGAAGTTCAAATTCTCGCAGATAAAAATGGAAACGTTTATCACTTCTATGAAAGAGAATGTTCTATTCAAAGAAGACACCAAAAAATTATTGAAGAAGCTCCTTCTCCATTTATTGGAGACGATGAAGAGCTTCGTCAAAAAGTTTGTAATACTGCTGTTCAATTAGCTAAAGCCGTTAATTACGACTCTGCTGGAACAGTTGAGTTTATTATGGGTGAAGATAAGAATTTCTACTTCCTAGAAATGAACACTCGTATTCAAGTTGAACACCCTATTACTGAAGAGATTACTGGGATCGATCTGATCGTATGTATGATTCAATCAGCTCTTGGTGATGACCTAGGTTTCCCTGGTCAAGAGTTCATCAGAAGATCGGGACATGCTATTGAGTGTCGTATCTGTGCAGAAGATCCAATTACAATGCTTCCAGCTCCAGGACATGTAACAGGTTTTGAAACGAACTTTCCGCAAGGAACACGTTTTGATCACTGTCTTTACAAAGATCTTGAAGTAACACCTGATTTCGACCCAATGGTTGGAAAGCTTGTGTGTAAAGGAATTATTCGTGATGTCGCAGTAAGAAAAATGAGAGCAGCTCTCGATGGCCTTTTCATTGAAGGACTAAAGACAAATGTTCCTCTTCTTAAAGTCATTATGAATAAGAAGAACTTTATTGATGGATATTACTCTACTGACTTTATTGCCGTAGAAAAACCTCAGGAAGAAGTTTCAACAGAACTTAATCACATGAGATTCTACGAAGTACTTGCTGGTGTTGAAGCAAGAAAAATGGGGATGTAAGTATGAGAACATATTTAATCGATGCAGATAAAAATGAAGTAATTGTTGATCTTACTAGAACGAAGAAGCACTCTAGTGAACTTGTCGAGTTTGAATATTCAACAATCGAAGATAATAAAATCACGAATAGACAGATCATCTTTGTAAGAAGACTTGCTGGACAGTATTTTGTTTCTAAAGACAATAAGTCTTGGAAAAAAATTCCACGACAAGATCTTCCTAAGAAGATGCTAAATGTAGATAGAGTTTTTGATGTTTATCGTGGTTATAAACCATCTGGACTTGCTGGTGGAAATGAGGGTGAGTTAATCACTCAGATGCCAGGGAAGATCGTTAAGATTTCAGTAAAAGAAGGTGATGAAGTTAAAAAGGGTCAAACTCTTGTTATCATCGAGGCCATGAAAATGGAAAATGAAATCAAATGTGGAATGGATGGTTTTGTTAAATCAATTCACGTAAATGTTGGGGATGCCTTAGATCAAGGTGTGCTCATGATGGAAGTAGAGGCTTAATATGACTTTTTCTCAGTCGCCGAAAAATGAATTTGAAAAAATGAAAGAGGATATCGAAAAAATTAAAAAGTTTTTGATTCCTGTTCTAATCCTGCTGGTTCTTGGAATTGGCTCTATGACAACGTTTTATACAGTTGAACCTGATGAGGAAGCTGTTGTTATTCGTTTAGGAGAGTTTCACAATACTAATCCTCCAGGCCTTCACTTTAAAGTCCCATTTGGGATCGATAGAGTTATTAAGGTTAAAACGAAAAGAGTACTACAAGCTGAATTTGGATTTAGAACATCGACGACTAGAGGAAGACGTTCTGCCTACTCTGAGAAAAGTTATAAGTCTGAATCGCTTATGCTAACTGGTGACTTAAATGTTGCCGATGTTGAATGGGCGGTTCAGTTTCAAATTTCTGATCCATTTAAATTCCTGTTTCAAACAAGTGAGCCTGAGAGAAATATTCGCGATGTCTCTGAATCGATCATGAGAAGAGTTGTTGGGGATCGCTCAGTATCTGAAGTTTTAACGACAGGTAAAATTGAAGTTGAAACATCGGCAAAAGATCTAATGCAAGAAGTTCTCGATCACTATGATATGGGAGTGAAAATTGTTTCAGTAAAACTTCAGGATGTTAATCCTCCAAATGTAGTAAAGGCATCTTTTAACGAAGTTAACGAAGCGAAACAAGAACAAGAAAAAGTAATCAACCAAGCTGAAGGGGAATATAACAAAATTATTCCAGAGGCGAGAGGTAAGGCGCAGAAAATGATCTCTGAAGCTGAAGGTTATAAAGAAGAACTTGTAAACAGATCTCTGGGTGATGCTGAGAAATTTGTTGCTATTTTAAAAGAATATAAAAAGGCCCCAAGTATTACTAAGAAACGTCTTTATCTTGAGACGATGGAGTCAATTTATTCACGCTTAGAAAATGTTACGATTGTTGATCCTTCAATTAAAGGACTTCTTCCAGTATTTGATGGAAAAAAGGGGAATAAATAATGAAAGCTTTATTAGGTGTTATCGTTGTTGTTGCCCTCATCGTTGCAAAGGGAAGTATGTTTATTCTGACAGAAGGTCAGCAAGCAATTATTACTGAATTTGGAAAGCCTGTTGGGCAACCAATTACAACGGCCGGAATTCAATTTAAAAAGCCTTTTGTTCAAGATGTAAGACTTGTTGATAAGAGAATTTTATCTTGGGACGGATTTCCAAATCAAATCCCTACAAAGGATAAGAAATTTATTAAAGTTGATACAACTGCTAGATGGCGAATTGTTGATGCTCTAAAGTTTATTCAGACTGTTCGTAATGAAACAGGAGCGAAAGCGCGTATTGATACAATCTTAGACTCTGCTACAAGAAATGTTATTTCTTCAAATAACCTCGTTGAGGCAGTACGTAATTCGAACCAAATTCTAGAACAGGTTCAAAAGCGTAAAAAAGAAATGGCCGAGAATAAGAAAAATGGTGAGCCAATTGTTGAAGAAGAAGTATCTGGAGAGATTGAGAAAATTAATCTTGGTAGAGAGAAGCTAAGTCAGCTAATCGTTGAGAGAGCTGATGAAGAATTGGCAGCTTTTGGAATTAAGCTTATTGATGTACAGCTTAGACGTATTTCTTATGAAAAAAGTGTTGAATCAAAAGTTTATGAAAGAATGATTTCTGAAAGACAGAGAATTGCTTCAAAAATTAGATCGATTGGACAAGGGGAGAAGGCCAGAATTGAAGGTCGTCTTCAAAGAGACTTGAAAAAAATTGAATCTGAAGCCTATAGAACTGCTCAGCAGGTTAGAGGTGAGGCAGAGGCAAAGGCCACAGCAATTTATGCTAAGGCATTATCTCAGGATCCACGTTTCTATGAATTTACAAGAGCATTAGAAGCTTATAAGAAGTCATTATCAAGTAAGACGAAATTTCTTTTCTCCTCTGATTCTGAATTCTTGAAGTATTTAAAAACTAATTAAGGCTAGATTATGATTGAATATCTAATTCCTGAGAACCCTGATGATCGTATTTTAAAACGAGCATCAGATTCTATTAAAGAGGGAAATCTCGTTTGTATTCCTACTGATACAAGTTGGGTTGTTGTTTGTGACCCTTTTAATAAAAAAGGTGTAGAGAGACTTTACCGCTTTAAAGGAGCTAGTCCCCTTAAACACTTCTCACTCATTTGTGACACAATCTCAAAGGCTTCGGAAGTCGCTAATATTGGTGACTCTGCTTTTAGAATGATTAGAAATAAGATTCCTGGTCATTACACATTTATCTTTGAGGCCACGAAAAAGATTATCCGTGCTGTTCAAGCTTCTAAAAATGATCATCAAGTTGGTGTGCGTTTTATTCCAGGTAATATCGTTAATAAATTAGTTGAGATTCATGGAGAAGTACTTCTATCGACAAATATCTCTGAAGAGATGATGGGTCTTGAAGAAGGTTCAATGTTTTACAGCTATCAGATTGAAGAAAAATTTCCTGGTGATATCCAGTTAATTCTCGATCCAGGTGAATATGAATTTGCAGGCCAATCGACGATTGTGGACCTTTCTGTTGAGGGGGAAGCTGAATTAATTCGTGAGGGTGCTGGTAAGTGGTAGAAATTATTGAGTAATCTCTCTGCCTAAAAAATAGACGGCCCTTAAAATAATTTCAAACATTCAATTTTATATCAAGTGAAGTGATAAAACGGTTTTATGAAAATAAAATCTCTTATCACTTCATTCCTATTATTATCAGCGCCACTTTCGTTGGCCAATGAAAGTAATTTCATTGAAATTGATATCAAAAAAATGGACTATGATCTCCCTCAGAAGGGTGCCGGCAAGGCGGGAAGTCTTGATTTTTCAAGTGTTCAGCTTTCATGGGATGGAATGAACGTTGGTATTAATAATACTGACGAAGTTTTTAAGTCTGAAATTTTTTATCGTAATCGCTATTTTGGAATTGCAGGAAAATACTTAAACCTTGGATTTTCTTTTCCTGAGGAAAACCCATTAAGTAAAATTCTTAGTCTTGATATTGAAGAATCAAAATTTCTTATTAACCCGTTATTCTTTTCTTTCAACGGGAATAAGTTTCGTATCATTAACGATGTCTCAAATCTTAGCTTAACAAAGTTTAACCTCTATTGTGGTGGTATCCCTGGTGTGGATATGACAAAACCTGATGGAATTATTAAAGGTTGCCTAACCGATTCACTCATTTCAGGTAAGGACGAAGGTGATTTAGCTGGAGCTGAAATTAAGTACGATAACAAGGATGAAAAGTCGCCAATACTTTTTTCAAGTCAACTCGATCAAGTTGAGCTTAGAGATAATAAGATTACAGCAAATGTAAGCAAGAGTGCTGTTGATATTCCTGCCTTTAAAATTGAAGCAGGTGAAACGGTTGTTTCTTGTGATAAAGACCCTGAACTTTTAGAAATGGATGGGAAGAAAATTGCAAAAGATTGTTTAAACTCACTTGATGTTGTAAGTCGAAAAATACTTTTCACTGACAGAAAAGAAGAAACTAAATTCTTCATTGATGTCGAAAAGCTTAAAGTTATCGACGAGCAGTTGCTATTTAGATCACCAACAACTCAAATGCTTAGCTCTGATAAAGGGACGACTCTTTCGAATTTAACAGCGAGCTGTTACAAGGACGAAGAAACTGAGTTGAATGATATGCAAGGTGTAATAGGAGACTGTTTTAAGAAAGGGAATATCTCTATCTCAAGAATTATTTCAGATGAAAACTCAGGGAAGTTTGAAGATCTTTTTCGGTCCATTTTTGACACCAATGTTGACCCTCGAGAGATAATTAATGAAACAAAATCTGACATCAAAAATCTGAGTATTGCCTTTCAAAACAATAAGATGATACTCACAGCAAGAGTTAGGGTTTTAGTTAAAGACTTTACGATCACTATTAAAGCGAATGTAGAGCATTACCCAGAAGAGAACACAATGGTCTTCAATGTAACAAAAACGAAGTTACCACTTGGGATTAAATGGCGTTGGCTATTGATGTACGTGCTAAAGAAGAAAATGGTTGGTAGTTTTATATCATACGAAGGTAATTCAATAACAATTAAAATATAAGAGAGGTAGAATAATGAAAAAATTGATTTTAGCCATGACAATGCTTGTTTCTTTCAGTTCACTAGCTACGACTTGTACTGGTGAAGGATACACAATCAGCGTAAGCGGTGGATCTATTCATGTCGCAGGGAATGGACTTAATTTTACAGCTACGGCTAAAGATTTCGGTAGTTATTTCTCTGCTAATGTCGGTACGCAAGGGATTAGAAGTGTAACTCTTGCTCCATTTAATGGGAAAATGACTCTAGTAAAGAATAGAGGTGTTGAAACGGTTAATGGACTTAGTTGTAATTAATTTTGAAAGTAACTTTCAACAATATCTTTGGCGGCATTAAATGGTGTCGCCAGTCCTTTTGAAACATCGTCCTCAAATTTATGCCATTTCTTTTGAATCTCTTTATTAGACTTTAGTCTGAGTTCAATCATTTCAAAAATTAGCTTTTCCATCCACTTCTTATTTTGAACAGCTCGCTTTGTAAGAAGTTCTCCATTCTTTTTAGCCTCACTATGATATTCACTGATCATCTTCCAGATATCATCAATTCCTCTTTTTTCAATAGAAGAACAGCTAAGAACGCGAGGAATCCAAAAGCTTGTAGGATGCACTAAACGTAGAGCATTTTTATAGTGACCCATTGTCATTTTAGCTAGATTAACTGAATCACTGTCGGCCTTGTTAACGACAATCGAGTCTGCCAATTCTAAGATACCCTTTTTGATTCCTTGTAGTTCATCTCCCGCATTGGGAAGCATGAGGACCATAAAGAAATCAACCATTGAGGCGACTTCATATTCCGACTGACCAACCCCAACAGTTTCTACAAGAATGATATCGTAACCAGCTGCCTCACAGAGAAGCATGGCCTCTCTCGTTTTTTGGGCAACACCACCTAGAGATCCTGATGTCGGTGAAGGGCGAATGAAAGCTTCATTTTGTTGAGAGAGAATTTCCATCCTTGTTTTATCTCCAAGAAGACTTCCCCCACTTATTGGTGAGCTCGGATCAACAGCAAGTACAGCGACTTTCTTTCCTTGTGAGATCAGGTAGAGACCAAATGTTTCAATGAATGTTGATTTACCAACGCCTGGGACACCAGAGATTCCAATTCTTAAGCTTCCCCCAGTATGAGAGACGATCTTTTCAAGAAGAGATTGAGCTTCTAGGCGATGTTTGTCTAATTTGCTCTCTGTGAGAGTAATTGCCTTCGCTAGTGTTCTTCTATCGCCGTTAACGAGTTTATCAATTGAAATACTCATGGTGTCCTCGAATTATTTTTGGGCCTTTTTCACTTCATCTATAACTTTTCTAGCACATTCTGGAATAGGTGTTCCTGGACCAAAAATTCCCTTTACCCCTGCATTCCATAGAAAATCATAATCTTGTTTTGGAATAACTCCGCCACAGAAGACGATAATATCATCGGCATCAAGCTTTTTAAGTTCTGCAATTAGATCAGGGATTAGTGTCTTGTGACCTGCTGCTAAAGATGAAACACCTACGGCGTGAACATCATTTTCTACTGCTTGTTTTGCAACTTCTTCTGGTGTTGAAAAGAGTGGAGAGAGGTCAACATCAAAACCAACATCAGCAAAAGCAGTTGCTACAACCTTGGCTCCTCTGTCGTGTCCATCTTGCCCCATCTTGGCAATAAGTACTCTGGGGCGACGACCGTATTCTTGTTCAAAGGTTTTGATTTCACTAATCATATTATTCCAATCCTGGTCTTCAGAGTAAGCACTCCCATAAACGCCTGTAACTGTTTTTGTGTTGGCATTATAGCGTCCCCATACTTTTTCAAGTGCATAAGAAATTTCACCCACTGAAGCTCTTAGGCGAGCTGCTTTTACAGCAAGATCAAGGCCATTACCAATTCCTGTTTCAGCATACTTTGTTAATTCATCAAGAGCTGCCATTACAGCTTTTTCATCACGATTATTTCTAAGGTGATCAAGTCTTTTAAGCTGAGATTCTCTAACGGCAGTATTGTTGATTTCAAGAATTTCTACATCTTCTTCGTTATCAAGTTTGTACTTGTTAACTCCAACAATCGTGTATTCACCTCTATCAATCATGGCCTGCTTTTGAGCTGCTGATTCTTCAATCTTAAGCTTTGGCATTCCTGATTCGATGGCCTTGGCCATTCCTCCTAGATCATCAATCTCTTTAATCATTTCACGAGCACGCTCGGCCAAATCATTTGTGAGTTTTTCCATCATAAATGAACCACCCCAAGGATCGACAACATTTGTAATTCCTGTTTCTTCTTGAAGGATGATTTGAGTATTTCTAGCAATACGAGCGGAGAACTCTGTTGGAAGAGCGATCGCTTCATCAAGAGCATTTGTATGAAGAGATTGAGTACCACCAAAAACGGCGGCCATTGCTTCAACGGTTGTTCTAATAACATTGTTATATGGATCTTGCTCAGTCAGTGACCAACCAGAAGTTTGGCAGTGAGTTCTAAGCATTGTTGATTTGATATCTTTTGGATTGTACTTATTTACAATTTCACTCCATAGAAGTCTTGCTGCTCTAAGTTTTGCTATTTCCATGTAAAAATTCATTCCAATACCAAAGAAGAACGAAAGTCTTGGCGCGAATTGATCGATTTCCATACCAGCTTCAATGGCCGTTTCAATATATTCCTTTCCATCGGCTAGAGTGTAAGCAAGTTCAAGGGCGGCATCAGCTCCCGCTTCTTGAATATGGTAACCCGAAATTGAAATCGAGTTAAACTTTGGCATATGATTAGAAGTATACTCAAAGATATCTGCGATAACCTTCATCGAAGGCTTAGGCGGGTAGATATAGGTGTTACGTACCATGAACTCTTTAAGAATATCGTTTTGAATTGTTCCTGAGAGCTTGTCCTGAGAAACGCCTTGTTCTTCAGCTGCAATAATATAATTGGCAAGAATTGGAAGAACGGCACCATTCATTGTCATTGAGACTGAAACTTTATCAAGTGGAATTGAATCGAAGAGGATTTTCATATCTTCAACTGAGTCAATTGCAACACCGGCCTTACCAACATCACCCTTAACTCTTGGGTGGTCAGAGTCATATCCTCTGTGAGTTGCAAGGTCGAAAGCAACAGAGACACCTTGTCCACCGGCCGCGAGGGCCTTTCTGTAAAACGCGTTTGATTCTTCTGCTGTAGAGAAACCTGCATATTGTCTAATGGTCCAAGGTCTTCCTGCATACATTGTAGCTCTTGGTCCTCTAATAAAAGGAGGAAATCCTGGAAGTGTATTAACATCGATATCTTTGATATCGGCTTGAGTATAAAGTGGTTTGATATCGACTTTTTCTTGAGTCTTTTTGATTAGCGTGTCAGGAGTTTTTCCTTTACGTTCTTTTGTAGCGAGTTCTTCCCAGTCTTTCACTGTTTTATTCTTGCTCATGTGGAAACCTTTTTAAAAAGTTATGTTCAAGAAATATGTAGCAAATTTACTCTTATGTGTAAAAGCAGGAGTTCATTCAGTAATGTGTTTTCAATGCTTTGAAGGTTAAAACCAAGAGGCTTTAATTATCCCACTAACACGAGCACAATGAGCAGCACTCATACCGTTAAATGAATCTTCAAAAACGATTGTCTGCGATGGATTAGCGCCTAGGAGATTCATTCCAAGAAGATAGGGATCAGCATGAGGTTTGCTCTTTTCACTATCGTTTCTTGTAACAATGATTTCAAAGAAAGGGAGAAGTCCTGATTGCTCAAGAGAAACTTCGGTAATTGATTTTTCACTGGCCGTAACGAGACCAATCTTTTTATTTTTAGATTTTAACTCTTGAAGAAGTTCAACGATTCCTTTGGCAACAACACCGTGTAGACTTTCTTCTTTAAGAGTGAGAACAAGACTCTTATTTTTACTTTCAACGAATTCGTCAAAAGAAATATTTCTAAAAAGGCCATCTTCAATTTTAAGTGTTTCAAATACAGTATTGTCTGGCATTCCTAAAAAACGTTTCGTAATTCCGCACTTGGAATAATCAAAATTATTTTCTAATTCTTGAATTGTCTTTACGATAGCTTCGGCATGATATTTTTCTGTGTCTATTAGAGTTCCATCCATATCAAAAAGAAAACATTCCGCGCTTGGATGAATGATTTCAATTTCGCTGAAATTTGGAACAGTTGTTTTTAGTGTGAAGTTTATTTCGTATGCCAAGGAATTACCTCTTAAAGTGGCCACAAGTGATATAGGGCCTTCTTCTATGATATCGTATTTCAGCCCTCTTATAGCATATAAACGCGGAAAAAAGAGACCCCTTTGGAAACTTTTTCGCCGTTTGATAAACTATATTTAGAACACCGAAGGGGGTTGCGTGAGTACCGAGAGTAAAGCATCGGAAATTATTCTAGAATCAAGCCTTCAGTCATTTTTCTTTGACGAGCTTCAAGGCGTAAATCAAAAGTCATCTCGACCACTACCCAATGAAACTATCTATTATTCAAGTCTTGTCATGGATCGCTATGCCCATGCTCATGAATACTTTGAGATAGTCGAAGGCAAGGTTAGAGAAAAAACATTAGGTCTTAAATTATTAGAAACAGGAGAGATGTCGAGAACGCAGGCGAAGAAGGTTTTGCAAGATGTTGGAGATACTTCTTTAATTCTATGTGGTTACTTCTCTGATTCTGTTAATGAGAAGATTTTAAATTTAAGTTACTATCATGATGTTGGGAGACAGGCCTACAAGCGCTTAAATTCAATGGTTCCAAGCTTTTATGATATCGATGAGTTTTACCATACTCTTTCCTATCAATTTGAAACACTTACGAATTTAATAAGGATTGTGCAGAAGAAAAATCACACACATAGCAAAGAAGATTTTTCATTTCTTATAACGAAGAACCTTAAGGCCTCATAATTATAAAAATGAAGGTCTTGATCTCAAAAGAAATCAAGACCTTATATTGAAGCTATTTATCAGAGCGTCCAACAACAACTGAAGTCCACTTTCTTGAGAGAACTTTTTTAATTTGCTTTTGGAAGTCTTCGTAACTTAGATCGTTAATCGCTTTATTCGATTTGTGATAGTAGTCGACACCCATGCCTTGCAGAGTAGGGACAGCATACACATTGGCATAATCTTCATTTGTTTGGACATTGATGAGATTTTGACCTTCGATCATAACTTTAATTCTATTAAATTCTTCTTCTGATAATCCATTGTCGCGAATTTTAGCGATAATATCTTGAATGGCCTTGAAGGCCGGAGTTATTTTATCGTGGCCGCTGGCCATATAAATTCCCCAGTATCCACCTTCGAGCGCGTTGAAGTGAAGAGGTTGAGCTGTATAACAAAGACCTTGTCTATCGCGAACTTCAACAAATAGCTCAGAAGATTGACCAGAAAGGTGACTCGTTAACATCTTAAAAATCGTATTCTCTTTTGAGTTTAAATCTCCACTTGGAACTCCGTAGAAGATTTGAGTTTGTTCTCTATCAAATGGAATGTAGACGTGTTTAGAGATCGACTTATAACTTTTCTTTTGAAGCTTTTTTGTCGTTCTCTTTTTAAGGTCTTTAATTCTTGGAGTAACAAGATTGATAACTTCTTCAAGAGAGAGATCTCCACAATATGTGAAGAGAATTTCCTTCTTCTTGATGTTGTTATTGTGAAGCTTAATGATGTCTTCACGCTTTATCTTTTTAACCGTATCCTCTGTTCCATTCATATTGAAAGAGTAGGGATGTCCATTAAAGATATTTGTACTGAATGCTCTAAAACAATGTCTAATAGGATCTTCTTTTTGACTTTCAATTCCACGGAGAGTGATTTTCTTTTCCTGATTAATTAAATTATTAGGAAAACTTGGAGTAATGAAACAACCAAGGAAGTGCGTGAGAAGTTCTTCAATATGTTCAGTTTGACCATGCATTGTCATTCCGTATGCATTCTTTCCTGAAAAACCAGAAAGGCTTGCGGAATTATCTTCTAGGATTTGCTTTAACTTAGGATAAGTCTTTCCTTTGTAGGCCTTAGCAATTGTTCCAGAAAGTAGATGGTGAATCCCATTGTTCTTTTTAGACTCTTCTGTGAGACCACCTTTGAGGTAGCCATGAAAAACAAATGTTGGAGTCATTGGATTGTAACGATAGAGAAGTTTAATTCCTTCTTTTAGAGTAACAACTTTAACTTGTTCATCGTATTTAGATTTATCTATTTTGAGCTTTGACTTCTCTTTTAGTTTTCTAGGACTAATTGTTTCAAGATCCTTTTGAAATTTGGCGAGAGTCTTTTTTACGTCTGCTTGTTTGAGATGCTTTGGAGTTTGCATCGAAATGTGAAATGGGCGAGAGAGGATATTTTTTATGGCCTCGTTAACTCCATTTACTGATGTCTTTTTTATTTGGGCAAGGAAATCTTCCTCACTATTTAAATCACCTGTTTGAGCATAAGTTGAACTCATAGAAAATGTAAAAGAATCAAGTGATTCTTTGTCATATAGTTTAGAAGCTACATATTGGTTTTTAATTTTTTGAATCTCTTCTTTAGAAAATCCTTTATCAGAAAGTTCTTTAAAGACTTTAGTTAATTGAGAGAGAACTTTTGAGAAGTTTTCTTCTGGAAATGAAACTCTAAGAAGATGAATTCCACCTTTTGCCATAAACATTGTTGAACTCGCACAAGAGTTGGCGAGAGTTCCTTTAAGAATGAGGTTCTTATAAAGTCTCGAAGTTTCTCCGTGACCAAGAGTGTTGTAGGCGAGATCTTCTGCCGCAGCATCTCTGTGATCATATTCAGGAGCTTGAGTAGAAAGAGTCATCGTCATCATTCGAACATCTTTTTGATGAACATCAAGAGCTGCTTTCTTTTTCAGTGTAAAATTAGGGAAGTTTGAAAACTCGCCTTCTGGCATTGTGAAGCTTTCTACTTTTTTGATGATCTCTTCTTTTTGTGAAAGATCTCCTGCGATGACAAGGAAAGCATTATTTGTATTATAAAACTTTGTTCTGAAGTCTTTGAGTTGTTCTTGGCTAAAGTTTTTGATGGTATCTTCTCTACCTAGAATTGCATGAGCATAACCACCAGTGAAGCAAGACTTTTGAATCTTTTGAAACGCAAATTGATTCGGGTTATCTTGTGATCTTCTATACTCTTCGAAAACAACACCTCTCTCTGGAACGATATCATCGTGTAGGAACATTGGATTAGAAACCATGTCCATTAAAATATCAGTTGTTTGCATGAGGTGTGAGCTAGGAGTATTGATGTAGTAACAAGTGAAATCAAATGAAGTAAAAGCATTGATTTCACCACCAAATGACTCTACCTCGTGAGCAATAGCAGCTCCAGGCCTTGTCTGGGTTCCCTTGAAAAACATATGCTCTAAAAAGTGAGCAATACCTTCGTTTGATTTTTCTTCTAAAGCACTACCGGCCCTAAACCAAATTTGCACCGTTGCCGAAGTTGAACCAGGTGAGTTGATAAATATTGTTTCTAGTCCATTAGCTAGTCTAGTTTTCTCAAAATTCATAGATCCTCTATTTTTTATTTCTATTCTGAGGTATAGGATAACGTAACTCTAATGAAAAAGTAATGATGGAAAGATATAACGCTGATTCACTCTATATTCATTTCCCGTTTTGCCGGCATTTGTGCAATTACTGCGACTTTTATAAAAAAGTCCCGCAAAACCGTGGGCAAGAATTGTCATCTTTTCACCAATTCTTGGAAGATTCATGGATTAAACATGAAGAATTATTGAGTAGAGAGGCCTATCAATTGTCTCCACTTAAAACTCTCTATTTTGGTGGAGGGACACCTTCGCTTTGGGATACTGATGGAGTCAACTTCTTAGAGAACTTCTTCAAAGAGAAGGGCCTAAAGCTCGATCCTGATGGGGAATTTACATTAGAAGTTAATCCTGGAACGTGGACAGAGCAAGGTTTAAAGCGTTGGCAGGAGTTTGGAATCAACCGATTCTCACTTGGTATTCAGTCTCTTCGATCTGACTTTTTGAAGGTTCTCGACAGGGTTCATTCACTTCAAGATGTTCACGATACGCTAACTTTCTTTGGTGAAAATCAGTTTAATTTTTCAGTAGATTTTATGCTGGGGCTTCCTCTTTCTAAGGAGATGAAAAGAGATGTCATTGCTGAACTAGAAGAGATATTAAAATATGGCCCAAGTCATATTTCGCTTTATATTCTAACAGTGAAAGGAGGCTATCCTTACAAAGATAAGCTTCCTGATGATGAGTGGATTGAAGATGAATATCTCAAAGTTAGTCGTTACCTCAAAGATAAGGGCTTTTTGCACTATGAAGTAAGCAATTTTGCTTATAAAGGTCGAGAGTCTCGTCATAATTTAAATTATTGGAAATCTTCAACAGTCATGGCCCTTGGTCCATCGGCAACGGGATATTTGGGAGAGGCCGGTATACGGTATAAATGGAAAACGTCTGGACCAAATTATATTGTTGAGAGTTTAAACGAGTCAGAGAGAAAATTAGAAAACTTTTACATGGCCCTGCGCACAAATGAAGGTGTAAACCTCTCTCATTTTTTTAATGATGATGTACTTTTGAAAGTGAAAAACAAAGCGCTTGAATGGGAGGCCAAGGGCCTTCTAGATATCAATAACAATGATCGAATCACTCTAAGTTCAAAAGGTTATTTAATTCTAGATAGTTTGTTGGATGAGGTCTTTCTTTTAGATCCAAGCTTTTAATTACAGATACTTATAAATTCTTAAAACTTTTTTTTATTCTTAGCATTGACAGTGGGCCAAGTGAAACCATCTTAAGAGGGTAATCAATTGATTGTTAATAATGAGGTTTAGAAATGAGTGAAACACAGAACGATGTTCAGCCGGAAGAGACAAAAGTAGAAGCTGGAGCTGAATCAACGGAAGAAGTTGAACAGGAAGCTGGCGAAGAAGTAAAAGCTGAAGATAATGTAGAGGAACTTAAATCGGCAGAAGAAGATTATAAAGCAAAATTCTTCTATGTTGCTGCAGAAATGGAAAACATGAGAAAGCGTTTTGAGAGAGAAAAATCTCAGCTTCTTAAGTTTGGAAATGAAAAAGTTCTTTCGTCACTTATCGAGGTTGTGGATAATCTCGAGAGAACGATGCAAGCAATTGAAAATGACGAAGATGAGAAAGTAAAGAACATCTACGTTGGCGTTGATATGGTTAAGAAGCAGTTTGTTGATGTCCTAATTGATAATGGACTTGAGCAAATTGAGGCCTTAGGTAAGAAATTTGATCCAAACTTCCACGAAGCACTTGCTCAGCAACCTGCAGAAGGAAAAGAGGATGAAGAAGTGATCGTTGAATACCAAAAAGGTTATAAATTAAACGGACGAGTGCTTAGGGCCTCAAAAGTTGTCGTAGTAAAAAACTAATTTAGATTAATATTTTAAGGAGTACAAAATGGGAAAAATTATTGGAATCGACTTAGGAACAACAAACTCTTGTGTATCAGTTCTTGAGAATGGAAAGTACAAAATCGTACCAAACGCAGAAGGGCACAACACAACACCATCTGTTATTGGTTTTGCTAGCAATGGAGAAACTCTTGTTGGTCAAGTTGCAAAAAGACAAGCTGTAACGAACCCTTCAAAAACACTTTACGGGATTAAAAGACTTATCGGACGTAAGTTTGCAACTCCAGAAGCGAAGAAATTCTCTGATGTAGCTCCATTTGAAATTTTTGCTAATAAGAATGGTGATGCGTGGGTAAAAGTTGATGGAAACGAAATGGCTCCACAAGAAATTTCTGCAAAAGTTCTTCAAAAACTGAAGAAAGCTGCTGAAGATTACCTAGGTGAGACAGTTACTGAAGCTGTAATTACTGTTCCTGCTTACTTTAACGATGCTCAAAGACAAGCGACTAAAGACGCTGGTAAAATTGCAGGTCTAGAAGTTAAGCGTATTATCAACGAGCCAACTGCTGCTGCTCTTGCTTACGGACTTGAGTCTAAGCAAGATAAGAATATCGCGGTATTTGACCTTGGTGGTGGTACTTTCGATATTTCAATTCTTGAAATCACTTCTGACGGTGTATTTGAAGTAAAAGCGACAAACGGAGACACTTTCCTTGGTGGTGAAAACTTTGACGAAGATATTATCAACTTCCTTGCTGAAGAATTTCAAAAGCAAGAAGGAATCGATCTAAGAAAAGATCAAATGGCCCTTCAAAGACTTAAAGAAGCAGCTGAGAAGGCGAAGCACGAACTTTCAAACGTTCAAAGTACAGATGTTAACCTTCCATTCATCACTGCTGATGCTTCTGGACCAAAACACCTTAACCTACAACTTTCAAGAGCTAAGTTTGAAAGCCTAATTTCTAAAGATCTTGAAGCACTTGCTAGACCATGTCTAACTTGTCTTGAAGACTCTGGACTTGCTAAGTCTGAAATTGATGAAGTTATCCTAGTTGGTGGATCGACAAGAATTCCTGCTGTTCAAGAAAGAGTAAAAGAAATCTTTGGTAAAGAAGCTTCTAAAGGTGTTAACCCTGATGAAGTTGTTGCTGCTGGTGCTGCTATTCAAGGTGGTGTTCTTGCTGGTGATGTTAAAGATGTTCTTCTTCTAGACGTTACTCCACTTTCTCTTGGTATCGAGACTCTTGGTGGAGTTATGACGAAACTTATCGAGAAAAACACTACGATTCCAACTAAGAAATCGCAAACTTTCTCAACAGCTGTTGATAATCAACCAGCGGTTACAATCCACGTTCTTCAAGGTGAGCGTGAATTTGCAAATGATAACAAAACACTAGGGCGCTTTGACCTATCTGGTATTGCTCCAGCTCCAAGAGGGGTTCCTCAAATTGAAGTTACTTTTGATATCGACGCTAACGGTATTGTAAACGTTAACGCGATTGATAAGGCAACTGGTCAGTCTCAAGAAATTAAGATCACTGCTGGTTCAGGTCTTTCTGAAGATGAGATTGAAAAAATGGTTAAAGATGCTGAAATGCACGCTGAAGAAGATAAGAAGAGAAGAGAAACTGTTGATGCGAAAAACGGACTTGATGCTCTTATCCTAAGTGTTGAAAAGATGATTAAAGATGGTGGAGATAAGATCTCTGAAGCTGATAAGACTGAGCTAGAAAATGCCGTTAAAGAAGCGAAAGAGAAACTTAACTCTGAAAATCTTGATGAGCTTAAAGCTGCAAACGAAGCCCTTCAAAATGCTTCACACAAAGTTGCAACTCAAATGTATCAAGCTCAAGGTGGTCAACCTGGTCCAGATATGGGTGCAGGAGCTGATGCCGGTGCTCAAGCGGGAGCTCAAGCAGGTTCATCTGATAAGAAAGATGACGATGTTGTAGACGCTGATTTTAAAGAAGTTTAAGAATAAATTTCAAAAATAAGAGAGGGGAAGTTTTCTTTAAAGAAAGCTTCCCCTTTCCTGCTAGAAGAGACGAGCAATGAGTAAAAGAGATTATTATGAAGTTCTTGGTGTACAAAAAGGTGCAGGTAAGGACGAAATTAAAAAAGCCTATAGAAAACTTGCAATGAAGTATCACCCAGATAGAAATGATGGGGAAGATGCAAAAGCAAAGTTTCAAGAGATTTCTGAAGCGGCAGAAGTCCTCCTCGACGACGGAAAAAAACAGCGTTATGACCAATTTGGCCACGCTGGTGTTGACGGTCAAGCTGGAGGCTTTGGCGGTGGTGGATTCAGCGGTGACTTTGGTGATCTTGGAGACATTTTTGGTGATATCTTTGGCGATATGATGGGTGGCGGACGTGGACGTCGTCGTCAACGTAGCCGTGGTAGACCTGGAAATGATCTTCAAATGGCCATTAATGTAACGTTTGAAGAAGCTGCTTTTGGTGCTGAGAAAACAATTAAAATTAACAAACTTGCCAAGTGTGGAACTTGTGATGGTTCAGGTGGTAAGGATGGTGCTAAGCCGGTTTCATGTGATATGTGTCACGGAGCTGGTGAGGTGAGAAGACAGCAAGGATTCTTTACTGTTGCTTCAACTTGTCCAAAGTGTAATGGTTCAGGTCAAACGATTAGTGATCCATGTGGGACATGTCATGGCGAAGGTAGAGCGAGAAAAGAGTCAGAGCTTTCAGTGAAAATTCCAGCGGGAATTGATGAAGGGCAAAGACTTAAGCTCTCTGGAGAAGGTGATGCTGGAGCACAAGGTGGTCCAGATGGTGATCTTTATGTTGTTATTCAAATTGAAGAACATGAGATCTTTGAAAGAGATGGATTCGATGTTCACTGTACAGTCCCAGTTAGTTTCTCTCAAGCTGCGCTTGGAGCGGAAATTGAAGTTCCTACACTTGATGGGAAAGTTCTCGTTAACATCCCTACAGGTACTCAATCTGGTCGCAAGATGAGATTAAAGGGGAAAGGGATTCAAAGACTTGGTGGCTACGGTGGAAATGGTGATTGCATCCTGCACATTCATGTTGAAACGCCAACAAAGCTAAGTTCAGAGCAGAAAGAGCTCTTTCAAAAGCTTGCTGAGATTGAACATGAAAATTGTAATCCTATGAGTCGTGGATTCTTTGATAAAGTTAAAGATCTATTTCAATAATTCTAAAAACTAGGCCCCTTGAATAAGGGGCCTTTTATCTGACTAAATTAGTTTAATTATATTTTTACCTAGTGCTTTTACATACGGACCAATGAGATTTAAAATGGTTGGGCGGAGGTAAGCATGTATTCATTTTCACAGATGGTGAAAGCTCTAGTTATTTGTTCATTTGTTTTTCTAACTTCTTGTGGTGGGATTTCAATGCTCAATCAAAGAAGTTCAAAAGACTATTATTCTGAGAACTTTCTGAAAAAAATTAATGTTATTAAGGATCAATTTGGATCGGGTAACTCAGAGGCGGCTCTAGTTAAATTGAGAGCTATGAATGATCAAGAACTTCTTCCTGCAGAAGTTGCGATGAAGAGAAACTTAATTGGAGTTATTCTTTTTGGTAAAGAGAACTTTGAACAAGCTATTTATAACTTCAATCTTGCTCTTTCTACATCGAGACTAGATCCTTCGCTAAATTCTCAGGTTCAACTAAATCTTGCGAGCACTTATTTTAAAATGGGTTACATGGAAAAGGCCATGTCAGTTCTTGTGATTAGTGACTTCAAAAATTTATCAGAAAATGAAGCGATTAAATTTCATAAACTTAAATACAAGACAGCTCTCGAATTAGGTCAAAGTGGTCTGGCCATGGAGTCTCTCGTTTGGTCGATTAAAGACAAGGAGAGTTTAACTGAGTTAAAGAATGAGCCACTTTTTGAATCACTACTTTCTGATTTTATGGGTCTCTCAAATAGAGAGCGTCTAAGATTTATTGAAAAATTTGAAGGTGAAGATATTTTTCTTGTTG
The DNA here is from genome assembly GCF_028649655.1 of Halobacteriovorax sp. GB3. Classification (NCBI taxonomy): domain Bacteria; kingdom Pseudomonadati; phylum Bdellovibrionota; class Bacteriovoracia; order Bacteriovoracales; family Halobacteriovoraceae; genus Halobacteriovorax; species Halobacteriovorax sp. GB3. The sequence continues at coordinate 352,786 of NZ_JAQSLN010000004.1, read as the reverse complement.
GCTACCTTGCTTATCTTGAAGCTGAAAAGCTTTATTATAAAGGTAAAAAGAGTGAGGCTAAAGAGCTGATCTCATGGATGCAAGATAACTTTGAGAAATATCAAGAGCTAGAAATTTTAGCGGGAAGATTTTTAAACCGTGTAGAAAACTTTGCTAAGATGAACCATTTCAATATTGGTGTTGTTCTTCCTTTAAGTGGTGAGAAAGAAAATTTTGGTCGTCGAGCTTTGACTGGAATTGATAATGCTTTTAAGCAATATTTCAAAGAAACGCCGTCTAGCAGTTATACACTGTTCATCGAAGATTCAAATGGAAGTGCAGCCGTTGGAGCTCACAAGGTTCAAGAACTTGTTGAGAAGCATCAGGTTTCTGCTATTGTTGGAGGTTTATTTTCTGACGAAGCATTTAAAGAATACACTGAAGCGAGAAAGAATGGAGTTTTCTTTGTTTCTCTTTCGCAAATCTATACGCCAAAGTTTAATAAAGACCATCTTTTAGTAGAGGTTCCTGGTTCTGTTGAATCACTGGTGAATAGACTTTTTGATACTGAAATGTTGGAGCACTTTGGAAAGAGAGCTGCGATTATTTATCCAAAATCGAGTCGTGGAGAAGCCTACGTTGATGAATTTTGGAGAAAAGCTAAGGAGATGAATGTTGTTGTTAATGGAGCCTATTCATACGATAAAACGGCTACTGATCATCGTAAAACTGTACAGAAACTTCTCGGTCTAAAATTTAAAAGAGAAAGACAGGAAGAATTCGATACATTTAATGAAATCTACTCTCTTGAAAAGAATACGACGATTAGACGAATTCAGGTTCTAAAACCGCAAAAAGATTTCGATTGGGTTTTTATACCTGCATTTCCAAGAGAAGCCCTGCAGATCATTCCATCATTTAGTTACTATGATGCCTTTAAGATGAATTTAATTGGAGATCCATCATGGAGATCTAAAACGCTCTCGAGAGAAAGTTATAAGCTTGGGAAGCTAAGTTTTGTTGGAGACGACATAACTGAGATTCCAGAAACATTTAGTCAAAACTTTCAAGAACTCTATGGAAGAAGACCTCTTCTCGTAGAGATTAGGGCCTATGACTCATTGAGAATTCTACATACACTACTGAAGGCCGGTCCGTTTAAGACTAGAGATGAATTAGACGATGCTGTACGCTCGAATACTGAATTAATGGGAATTTCTGGAAAATGGACTCTGCAAGATGGAGTTTGGATGAAAAATCTTGTTCCTCTTAAATTGCATAGAGGAAAAGTAGATGGAATTGTTTTAAAAGATAATTACGATGAAATGGGAAATAAAGTTGAGGAAACTAAAAAGTAAAAGCTACTGCTTTTACTTTTTAGCAGCTTGAATTCTTTTAAGAATTCTGGCTTTTTTCTTTGCTTGGTTCTTTTTTCTTTTCATTTTAAGAACTGTTTTCTTACGACCCATACCCATAACGTTGTCCTTTTGCTATGTGTTATATTAACAATGAAGCACCATACTACGCAATTTGTTAAGATATGACAAGCCAAAAGATGGAAACGGGTATTCTCGATAGGATCCACTCTAAATAAATGGTATTTTCAATATTTATAAGAGTTGTCAACAATTCCCTCTAAATGGTACATTTTATAGATTATAAGTAAGGGAATACAAAAGAAGGTGAGAGAAATGGCCAAGAAAAAAGCGACAACTTCTTCTACAAAGAAAAAGGCCACAACTTCTAAGAAAGCAAAAGCTTCAACGACGAAGAAAACTGCTAAAAAGAAGGCCGTCAAAAAAACGACAAAAAAAGCAACTGCTAAGAAAACAATTAAGAAAGTTGCTCCAAAAATAGAAGCAGCTCCTAAGTCTGTTACGGCGAAGTCATTAAAAGCTTCAATTGAAAAAAATATTGAAAGTGTAAAAAAGGCTACGAAGAGACAAGCTAGTGCTGTTGAAGAAAAGAAAGCTCAACTAAGAGCGAGAAGAATTCACTGGAACGAAGAAAAGAGAAAAATCGCCATTGATATGCTTGAGCGTTACACTGGTCATGATTTTAAAGATTTTCAACAACAGATTATTCTTACAAATTTTCATTACTACCTAGAAAGATTTAATGGTCTTCTTGATGACCATAAATATACACAAGGTTCCGCTTTTAAAGCTTCAAGTTCTAAAAAGGCTAAAGTTACGATTATTGAATTTGGTGTTGGTGCAGCGATGGCCGCTCTCATTGGAGAGCTAATCTCTGTTGTTCAACCTAAAGCAGTTCTTTTCCTTGGACTTGCCGGTGCGGTTCACCCATCTTTGAAAGTTGGTGACTTTGTTCTACCTATTGCCTCAATTAGAGCAGAAGGTGTTTCAAATCACTTTCTACCTCAACAAGTTCCGGCGCTACCAACATTTAAGGTTCAAAAGTTTGTTTCACAAATTCTTGTTGAGCACGGAATGGAGTATAGAACGGGAACTATCCACTCTACAGATTACCGCTTTTGGGAATTTGATGATGGATTTAAAACACAATTGATTGAAGAGAGAGTTCTTGCTGTAGAGATGGAAACTGCTGCATTATTCACTTCATGTTTTGTGAGTAAAGTTAACATTGGAGCGCTTCTGCTAATTTCTGATTGCCCTATGAAAAAGGGTGGAATCAAAACGAAGAAATCTGCAAAGAGCGTTTTTAGAAAATACACTGACCTTCATATCGAGCTAGGAATCGAAGCCATGGCCGATATCGCTGAGCGCGGTGAAAATATTAGACACTATCACTGGTAAAAAATAAGGGATAACTGATGCTTAAAAAAGTTTTAGATTGGTTTTCAAACGACATTGCAATTGACCTAGGGACAGCAAACTGTCTCGTATATGCTAAAGACAGAGGAATTATCGTTAATGAACCTTCTGTAGTTGCTGTTCACGAAGGAGTGAAGGGAGCGAGTAAAGTTTTAGCTGTAGGAAAAGAAGCAAAAGATATGCTTGGACGTACTCCGGGTTCAATTAAAGCTATTAGACCAGTGAAAGATGGTGTTATTGCTGATTTCGAAGTTACTCAAGCGATGCTTAAATATTTTATTCAAAAATCTCTAGCAGGTTCAAAACTTGTTAAGCCAAGAATCATTATTTGTATTCCTTTCGGTATTACACAAGTTGAGAAAAGAGCTGTTAAAGAATCTGCTGAGCAAGCAGGAGCTAGAGAAGTTTATCTCATTGAAGAGCCAATGGCCGCTGCAATTGGAGCAGGACTTCCAATTACGGAGCCATCAGGAAATATGATTGTTGATATCGGTGGTGGAACAACTGAAGTTGCTGTTATCTCTCTTGGTGGTATTGTTTATTCTCAGTCTGTAAAAGTTGCTGGTGATAAATTTGATGAAGCGATTAGTTCATACATTAAAAAGAAGTACTCTCTTCTTATCGGTGAAAGAACTGCTGAAGCAATTAAAATGTCTATTGGTAACGCTTACCCATTTGATGATGAAGTAAAAACTTTTGAAGTTAAGGGGCGTGACCTCATTGCTGGTGCACCTAAGATTATCGAAGTAACTTCAGATGAAATCAGAGATGCTCTTTCTGATCCTATTGCTGAAGTTGTTGAAGCGATTAAGGTTTCACTTGAGAAGACTCCACCAGAATTGGCAGCTGATATTGTTGATAACGGTATTATTCTAGCTGGTGGTGGTTCACTACTTGCTAACCTAGATATTCTTATCAAAGAGAAAACAGGTCTTCCTGTAGCATTAGCTGAAGACCCATTAACTTGTGTAGTTAGAGGATGTGGAAAGTCTTTAGAGTCAATGGACTTACTAAAGCAAGTTACAACACTTTCTTAAAGAACACATTTTTCAGGGAAGAAAAATATGGCCTCAAGCCTTGGAGTAAAATTTCAAGGATTTCTCTTGTCAGAGATCCTACCGAAAATTGCTCGCGCAATTAAAGAACAAGTATCTGTTAAAATATGGAATGAAGAGGAAGCAAGAGCTTCCTCTTTTTTCACTTTCGTTCATGGTAATCAAATCAACTTAGAGACGATTCCTTTTTCATTTAAAAATGACGATACACTTTTAATGTCTTTCTCATTAGATGAGGTCCACTACTTTTCAAGAATTCGCATACTAGATCGAGAGAAGGGACTTATTGAGTCGATTGATAAATTCTATCGTACAGAGAAACGTGAAAATGAAAGACTTCTTACTTTTCCTGGTCATACATTATTTTTAGAGATTGAGAATGATCAAGAAGTGGGCAGTAATGTTATTTCATTTCAGGCCCATAAAAATGATGATCTAAAATTCTTAAAAGATTTTCATAGAGAATCTGAGCTCGTTTTAAAATACAGAGTTACTGATTTTTCAAAGAATGGATTATCTTTTTTTATTAATGCTAATGAAGAAGAAGTATTCTCAAATTTCATCAATCAAAAATTTCCAAAAGAATGCTATTTAAGAGTTGAAGATAATGAAAGCATTCTTTTAGATGATTTAGAAATTGTCTACATAGTTACTTATGTTAATCCAAGGGCTTCACAAGCTCCGATGAAAAAGGTTGGAGTTCATTTCTCTTCAAACTCTCAATCTAATGAATATCTGGAACAATTTTTAAATGACTCTGACTATATTCTAGAAGTAGAAGAGCAATTTGAAATGTTCCTTAAAAATGAAGGACAGTAATGAGGTTTCTTTTAACTCTTGGGCTCGTCGTATTGGTTACTGCTTGCTCGACGAGCAGTAAAGATAAGATAACAAATTCACTAGCTGTAAATTACAAACTTACAGACAAGTCGGGTGACTTCTATGTAACTCGAAAAAGATTTTACAAAGAAAAGAGTAATAAGTTTGTTGTAAAAAAAGTTCTTCTTAGTGATTCAACTAAGACAGCGAATGTTTTAGAAAAGTCTATTCTGGTATCTAATCTTGGACAATTGAAGGGAAAGGATCTCTTTAGGCCTGAAAGCTCGTACTACGAAGTTTGGTTTGATGGTAAAAAATACGTTAGTGCAATGAAGGTGAACGTTAAGGAGAAAAAACTAGAAGTTATTCTAAATTCTCCAGAAGCACAGTGGAAGGGAAGACGATCTTATGATTTTCCTACAAATAGCAATGTATTCTGTTTTTATAATCAAGTCGCTGAATGTTTAGGTTATTCAGGTTTTCTTAGTGAAGCGATTAAGAAAAATCATGGGAGTATGAAGTTTAAGCTCATATGGAATGGTTATCCATATTTTCAGGAACAGTATTTGAATATACCAGAAGGTGTATTTCAAGATGCCGAATTTAGTTATGATGGAAAAAGTGAAGATGGAAATTTTCGTTTTTCACTTAAAACTGAAAACCATGTTCAGTTTTATTTCTTTGATGATGATTTAAAACTTAAAAAGTATTTTTGGGTAGCTCAAGCACTAAGTATGATTGAGGTTGAGTAATGACAGAATCTAAAATAGGAAAACTTTTATATTCACTTCTAACTATCTTTCTAGCAGTAACTCTTATCTTTTTTATTATTCGTCTCTCTCCAGGAGATCCTGTTGAAAGGATTTTAGGGCCTGAGGCTTCGCTAGAAGAGATTGAAGCCTATAGAACTCAACTTGGTTTAAATCTTCCCGTATTAAAGCAGTATCTATCCTTTTTAGGTGGATTGGTTAAGGGGGATTTAGGTCAGTCATTATTTAAAAAGAAAGATGTCCTCGAGTTGTTAAAGGTACATATGGGGCCGACAATTATGCTCGCATTCTTAACAGTATCTATTTCAGCGCCATTAGGAACATTAATGGGGATATGGGCTGGTTTTAGAAAATCAGGACTAGCTGATAACTTCTTAAGAATCTTTTCACTGCTAGCTCTTTCGTTTCCAATATTTTCTCTTGCTCCGATACTTGTTTTGATTTTCTCTATAAAATTAAACCTTCTTCCCGTCTCTGAGTGGACGACGTGGAAGCATACAATCCTTCCCGTCTTAACTCTTGTTCTTCCTCTTTCTTCAATTGTTTCAAGAGTGAGTCGTAACAAATTCTTAGAAGAAAGAAGTGAGCCTTGGGTCCAGGTTTTGAAAGCAAAGGGGCTTTGTAATCGTGCGGTCCTTTTTCGATTAATGAAGGTATGTCTACCGACTATTTTAAATATCGTCGCAATACAGTTATCTGTCGTTTTAGCAGGGACAATGATTAGTGAGACGATCTTTGATATCCCTGGAATGGGACTTCTCTTATTTGATGCCATTTCAAATAGAGACTACCCAATCGTACAAGGAGTCATTCTTTATTCAACAGTAATCTACATGGGGGTTTACTTCTTAATTGATTTTGTAAACTCAATCATTGATCCAAGGATAAAGGCTTAACTATGATTGAACAAATAAAGTCTTGGAATAGAGAATTAAAAATTGGTGCCTTTATTATGGGTCTTTATTTTCTATGGGCCATCATTTGGTTTGTTTATTCTCATTTTTTAGCGGGAACAATTGTAAATCCTTATATTCCATCTAGTTCAATTGAATTCGAGTTACTTTCTCCTGGAAAAGAATTTATTTTTGGTTCTGATATTTATGGTCGCTCAATGCTTGAAGTCTTATCACAGGGACTTGTATATTCATTGAGTGTTTCTTTTACGGTAAGTTTCTTATCTGCCCTTATTGGCGTCGTTGTTGGCTATATGACGGTAGAAGGTCCTAATTCAGTAAAATATATTTCTGATTTATTAACAAATCTCATCTTCATTTTTCCAAGTATCCTCATTGCAATCATGGTGATGGCGGTTACTGGACAATCTGTTCCAGGACTTGTTCTTACTTTAGTTTTTACAGGTTGGCCTGCTTATGCCCGTATAGCTAGGGGAGAAACTCAGAGAGTTATGGGATTAAGTTATGTAGAAAGTGCGAGGGCCATTGGCGTTGGAGAGTATCATCTTTTTATAAAAACAGTGATTCCATCAATTCTACCAGTACTTATTGTAAATATTGTTCTTGGTGTTGGTGGTGTTGTTATTAGTGAGGCGGCACTAGGATTTTTAGGTCTTGGTGGTAGTGAATATTCTTGGGGCTCTCTTCTTTCTATGGGAAAGACCGTTTTATTAGAAGCTCCATTTATTGTAATTTTATTGAGTGTTACACTTGGCGGGCTGATTATAGGACTAAATTTATTGGGTGATGGGCTTAGAGACCAAATAGACCCGCGAAAATCCTTCTGAATCTAGAAAAAAAACCGAGAAGTTGTACAATGTATTGTTGAGTGGAGAGTTAACATTGGAGATGTTAATGAATAGTATTGGACAGTTAATCTTTACCGGTCTTTCCGGAACAAGCTTAACAGATGATGAGAGAGAATTTTTAGAATCAGAAGACATCGGTGGTGTAATTCTATTTTCAAAGAATTACGAGAATCCGGCTCAATTGGCTGAGCTTGTGAATTCAATTCAACAATGTCGTAGAGAATACCCATTATTTATAGCTGTTGATCATGAAGGTGGAAGAGTTATTCGCTTTAAAAGTGGATTTACACAATTTCCACCAATGCACGATATCTCACTAACAGAATCACCAAAACAGTGCTTTCACGTTCATAAAATTATGGCCGATGAACTTGCTGCATGTGGTGTAAATGTAAACTTAGCTCCAGTTTGTGATGTGTGGACAAATGACAAAAATAAAGTCATTGGAGATCGCGCTTTTGGAAAAGATCCTGAAACAGTATCTAAGTTTGTTTCTTCAGCGATCAGAGGCCTGCAAACAGGAAATGTGCTCGCTTGTGCAAAACATTTTCCTGGACACGGTGATACCGTTTTAGATTCACATTTTGATTTACCTAAAGTGAGTAAATCACTCGACGAGTTAAGAGATGTTGAATTTATTCCTTTTGTTAAGGCCGTTAAATCGCGAGTTGAATTTGTTATGATGGCCCATATAATCGTTGAGGGAATTGATCCGAAATTACCTTGCTCACTTAGTGAGAAGGCCCATCAAATTCTTCGTGATGAGATGAAGTATAGTAAGCTCATTATTTCTGATGATATGCAAATGCAGGCGATTACTAATCACTATGGAGTTGAAGAAGCGGCAGTTATGGCGATTAATGCTGGAAGTGATATTGTTGAGTATCGTGATATGGAATTTGCGAAGAAGGCGTTGGAAGGTTTAAAAGAAGCAGTTAAGACAAAGAAAATTAAAAATGCTGTTCTTACCGAAAGACTTCAAAACATTCAAAGAAGTAAAAAAGGTTACTTTAAAGAGTACAAACCAATTTATATCCCTGATGTTGCCAAAAAAGTAGGGACTAGTTCTTCAAAAACTTTTGTTGAAGAGCTGGCAAAGTTGATTAGCTAAATAGCTGATTAAAGAATTCAATTACTTTCTTCAAACGGCAAAATAGTGTCGTTTGTCTAAATGCAGCATATTCTCTGATATTCTATACTTATGGAGTAGAACATGAGAATTTTGCTGCTTTTTATAAGTCTAATATTTTCGATATCAATAACGTTAGCGCAGTCTAATGTGAATAGTACGTACAAGGGTTTCAGTGGTCGGGACATCAATCTTTTATTGAAAGATGGCTGTGAACGAGGCTCGGCACCGAATTGTTTGGATTTAGGACTTCGTTTTAAAAGAGTTGAGAATGAGAGATCTAAAGCGCTTGGAACAAAGTACATACGAGAAGCATGTAAACTTGGTTCTAAAGAGGGATGTCAGTATCTGAAAGGAGAGGAGGGAATCTTTGAAGAGACTTCTGATCTCTTGCTCTACGCTGGTGTCATTCTCATTGGTATTGCGACGTTAATTATTACGCGAACTATGTTTGCGGATGAAGATGAATATAAGGCACAAGAAAAATTAGAAGATGGTTCTGATAAGGGAAAAGGTCAGGCCCAGGAAGAACATGGAATCGTTCTAAAATATTCAAGGCCATTTTTTAAGCGTTACGTTTCACCCATTGTAGCGCAGATGAAAAATAAGAAAAAAATTAGAGAGAAGTATAAAAGAAAATTAGCCAGTGCTGGTTTAACTGATTATCTAACGACTGAAGACTTTTATGCCTTTAAACTCTTTTTGATTCTTGGTTTTCCAATTGTCTTTATTGTCATTAGAACATTTCTTGAAGAGACATGGCCACTTTCATATATTCCAGGAGTTGCTCTTCTTGGTTTTGTTTATCCCGATATTTGGATCAAAGGAAAAATTGAGAAGAGACAAAAAGATATAACATCATCGATGCCATTTTGTGTTGATATGCTAGCTCTTTCTGTTGAAGCTGGTTTAGATTTTGTCGCTGCAATGACTAAAGTAGTTGAAAAGGCACGAAAATCTCCACTCACAGAAGAATTTGAAATTCTTATTAAGGAAATTAAAATTGGAGCAAGTCGATCTGAGGCCTTACGTAATATGGCCTGGAGATCTGATATGATGGTTATTTCTTCATTCTGTGCAACACTGATTGCCGCAGACTCTGTTGGGGCATCTATTGGTCCAATCTTAAAAGCACTTGCTGTTGAAATTAGACAGAAGAAATCTGCCGATGTTGAAAAGGCTGGAGCGACAGCTGCAACTAAAATTCTCTTTCCCATGCTATTTTTGATCACACCGGCCGTTTTTCTAATTGTTGGTGGACCTCTTGTAATTGAAATGATGGCAGGAGGGCAATAGTGAAAGCTATTATCGGTGAAACTATTCTCGCTAGTCGCGTAAGAGTTGCTGAAACATTCTTTCAAAGGCTGATCGGATTAATGGGAACAAAAGAGATGATTGGCTATGATGCTCTTTTAATACCACATTGTAATTCGATTCATACATTTTTCATGAGAATGGATATAGATGTCATCTTCTTAAATTCTCAGTATGAAGTCGTAAAAGTAATAAAAAATATGAAACCATGGAGAATGTCATGGATCTATTTTACAGCAAAGCACGTACTAGAGTTAAAAGCGGGCACAGTTAATAATATTGAAAAAGGTCAAAAGCTGGTGATGAATGTATAAATTAGTCGCAGTCGCAGGGAAAATTCGTGGAGAAGAGTTTGTCTTAGAGTCAGGCGAAAACTCTATTGGTCGTGATGAATCTTGCGACCATACTCTAAATATTGACGGTGTTTCAAAAAAGCATCTCTCGATTACTGTAACAGATGATGTAGCTTATCTTAAAGATTTGGGAAGTTCTAATGGAACTTTCGTAAATGGGAAAATTGTCAAACGAGCGACCATAAAAAATGGTGATAAAATCGCTCTTCCAGATGTCATCCTTCAGGTCGTCTTTGTTAAAGAAAAGAAAATTGTCATTAAAAAGAAAATGGCAAAAGAAGAAGATCCTGAGGAATTATTTTTAAAAGGTGGGCCAGTCCCTCAAAAATTATTCCCGAAAATTATTTATTATTTCAAATATAAGTTCATGCCGATTGTTCATGGAATAAATGAAGAGTATGAATGGCGGGTTCTTTTTGGAATTCTTCTCTCTATCTTTGTTGTTACAACGATTACGCTTACTATTTTTCCTATACTTCAAGATAGTAAGAAGCTCCTTTTGCGAGAAATTGCAAAAAGGGGTGCTCACTATGCTGAAGAAATTGGAAGAATTAATGCTCAAGCACTCGAGTCTAAAAACTTAGATCGTGTGAACTCAGATTTTCTTGAAAAAGAAGACGGTGTAATGTCCTATGACCTTTTTGATCTTGAGGGACGTATTGTAAGACCACTAGCTAGATTAAATGAATACATCGACGATACATTTTCAATTGAAGTTAAAGATTGGGCGCAAAAGAATAGAATGAACTCTCAAGATAGTCGAACGCTAACTAAGCTACTCGATGATGGGAGTATTGGGATTGGAAAAAGAATTATTGCATATAACCCCAAAAGTGGAGACTTTGAGGCGGTTGGGTTAATCGCGATACGATTTGCTCCAACATCCCTTGCAAGAGAAGCAGCTAAATCACAAAAAGCATATATGGAAGCACTTGTTACTTCGATGATTGTTTCAATTATCTTTTTCGCGATTATTTATTATTTAACGATTAGGCCTGTTGAAGAAATTAAATATCAAATAGAGGAAGTCCTTCGTGGAAAGAAGAGAAACGTCGAGACTCGCTATCTCTTTGAGGAGATTAATCCTCTGAAATCATCTGTTAATTCGCTCTTACAAAAGATACGAGAGCTTCAAGATGATGGAGGGGATGGGGAATTTGCGGATATTGAAAGTGATGATGGTTACGTAGATACCTTGAAAGAATTTCTTAGAGGTGCCAATGGTGCCGTTGTCATTCTTGATTCAGAAAAGAATGTTCGCGCAATTAATACTGAGGCAGAAGATTTAACTGGGATTAGAGAAAGCTCAGCTGAGGGAATGTCACTATTAGATGTAAGTAGAGAAAAAGGTTTTGCTGCGACAGTGCTAGAGCTTTGCGAGGAGTCTGCTAATAACGGTGGATATAGTCAGCAAGGCGATTATGAGCTTCAAGGTCAACCCCATAATGTCTATGTAACGTCATTAATGGGAAAGGATAATTTTGCAAAAGCTTTTTATGTTACATTTGTTAAGGATGTGTGATGGCAAGTAGTGCTGTTAAAATCACAAGAAATTTAAAAGCTCCTGAGAAACCTGGTTTCTATCGCAGAATTATTTGTTTAACGGGAAAAAATAAAGGACTTTGTTATTATATACAAGGTAAACGTGTCGTCCTTGGCCGAGGTAAAGATTGTGATGTCCAAGTCTTAGATGTAAAGGCTTCTAGAGAACACTTGGAAATCGTGGCCGTAGGTCGGGGATTGGTCTTAACAGATCTTAAGTCTCAAAATGGTGTCGTTGTTAATGATCTTAAAGTATCACAACATGAGTTAAAAGATGGCGATAAGATTATTATCGGAACGACTGTTTTAAAATATGGTGAAATCGAAGTTAAAAATGAACTTGTAGAAGTTGATGAAGAAGACGATGAAGATGAGGAAGAGGAAGAGCTTGAAGAAGTAGAGAAATCTAAATCGAAGAAGAAGCCTAATCGAAGAGTATTAATTTATGGAATTGTTGCTCTGCTTGCAGCATTTTTCTTATTGCCTGAGGAAGATACGAAAGGGCCAAAAAAAGCTAAGAAAACAAATAATCAAGTAAGTGCTGATTTAACTAAGAATTTCATTAAGAAAAAAGAAACAGATGAAGATAAAGAGCTTCAAGATACTATAGAGACCTATATTCATAGAGGGCAAAGAGAGTATAGAGAAGGGAATTACTTTAGGGCAATGGAAGAATTTAGAAGGGCCCTCATATTGTCTCCTGAGCATGGAAGAGCTTCTTTCTATATGGAAAAAGCAAAACAGAGACTAGATGAAAAAATTAAAAAAACATTTATTAGTGCGAGACAGGAAACTGAAGCACTAAAATACGATGCCGCGGTCGTTTCATATTGTTCAGTCGTTAAGTTATTACAAGATTACCGAGAAGAAGATGAAAGATATAAGCAGGCCGAAGAACAAATTAGAGTTCTGGAAAGGAAAATGGGGTTATTAGAAGGTGAAATTAAGTGTTTCGAAACTAAATAAATTCATCGAAGAAATTGACCTTGCAAAAGAAATCGAAGGGATTGAGCAAGGAGAAATTACTTTTTTGCTTGGTCGTTCAAGCGATTGCCACGTATGTCTTAATGATCAAACAGTATCAAGAGAACATGCTCAAATTTCTTATATTCAAGGAAATTGGTCTATTCGAAAATTACCTGGCTTTGGTGTCCTCTACATTAATGGTGTCCCTAGTGAGGGAGCACCACTGTCTAGTGGTGATATCATCAAAGTGGGCGAGTTTAATATTTCAGTCTATATCGAGCCCGTTAAGGAGCAGACTCCGACTCTTTTTGAAGGGCCAAATGATGATGTAGAAGAAATAGAAGTAGAAAGTGATGAAGTAGATGATGTCGAAGATCTTACGACAGAATTAGATGCTCCAATTGAAAATAATGAGCAAGAAGTTGAAAGTGAAGACGAAGTCAAAGAATTCGATATCTCAGATGGAGCTGAAGAAAGTGAATTTCCAGAGGATAATGATGGTACTGAAGGATTTGACTTTGACAGTGAAAATAGTGAATTCGAAAATACTGATGAGCAATACTCTGACCAAGAGGAAGGCTATGATGAATATGGCGATGATGAATATGCTGTAGATTCCTATGATGATGATATGGGAGATAAAACGAACGTAGCAATCAGCTTTGCTAAAGTTTCTTTAGAGCTTTTTGGAGAGTATGCTCCTTATGATAATTACTCCGTACGTGATAATGAAATCTTCATAGGACGTGATCCAGAAAAATGTCAGATCGTATTGAATGATAGTGAAGTCTCAAGCATCCATGCCGTAATTAAGAGGAATAATATAACTTGTGAGTTAGAAGATCTCCAATCATCTAATGGAACTCTGTTAAATGGTAAAAGAGTAAATAAAGACATTCTAACTAATGGTGATGAATTCATTATTGGTTCTACTACATTCACTGTTCATATTGGTTCCGATTTTCTAGAGGCAGAAAAGCAAAGCTTAATGCCTGTAGAAGAGAATCAGGTGATTGAAGTAGAAGAAGTTGTCGAAGTTGATGAAGAAAACTTTGATGACGATGATATTGAAGGTGCTAGCTTCGGTGAAGCTCAGTCAGCGAACAATTCTCTTTTTTCTAAAGAGGCCTTGAAAGACCCGGCCAAGAGAAAGAAACTTATTTATATCGTTTTAGGTTTGGTTGCAGCTTGGGTTCTTTTAGATGAGGGCGGGGATAGTGCACCTGAAAAGAAAGCTCCGAAGAAAACAGAAAAAGTTGTAAAAAAGAAAGCTCCTACCAAGAGTGATATTAAATTAACTCCAGAGCAAGCGGAGACAGCTGAGGGCCTTTATCAATTAGCGCAGCAATTAATTAATGAAGGACGCTATAGAGAAGCGGTAGAAAATTTAGATCAATTATTTTTAATTGCGAAAGAGTATAAAAACGCCAAGCAAATCTATGAACTTGCTAAGCAAGGTCTTGCGAGATTGAAAGAGCTTCAAGAGAAAGAAGAACGAGAAAAAAGAGAAGCCGTTCGAAAGAAAAAAGTTAAAGATCTAGTCGAAAAGGCAAAGGCCGCAGTTGAAGAAAAGAATACTGTTTTGGCCGAGAATTTATTTACTGAGATCATTAAATTAGATCCAGAAAATTATGATGTTACTGAGCTTAAGCTTGAGATCGAAGCTTATAAGAGAAAAATTCAAGAAGAGGATTTAGCAAAAGCTCAAGCTGAAGCTGAGAGAAATCGTCAAGAGAGTGAGCTTCAGCCTGGAAAGAATTTTTATCTTAAAAAAGAATGGTACAACGCCGTATTGAAATTAGAAGACTTCTTACGACTTGAGGGTATGGATGACGATCTCATTACTGAAGCTAGTAAAATGCTAGAAGAGTCACGTGAAAATCTAAAGCGAGTTGTTAATCCGTTACTTGGAAAGGCACGATCGTTGAAGGAAGGACAAGACTTGAAAGGTGCTTATGAAACTTATAATGAAATTCTTCAATATGATCCTTCAAGTATTGAGGCACTTAATGAGATGGATAAAATTCGCTCGACTTTACATAAGAGATCGAGAAAAACATACAGAGAAGCGATCATCTCTGAATCTTTGAGTCAGTTCAATGAAGCGAAAGAGAAGTATCAAGAAGTTCAACAAATTTCGCCGACGGATAGTGAGTACTATAAAAAGGCTACAGAAAAATTGAAGAATTACTTAGACTAGGAGTCTTTGTGTTAAAGTCATACGCAGCAAAAACAGATCAAGGACCTTGTTTAGAAATAAACGAAGATGATATTTATACGGATATAACAAATAATCTATTTTTATTATTCGATGGTTTTGGTGGTGCAGGTGTTGGCGATGTTGCTGTATCGCAATTGAAAGACAAAATCAGTAGCTTCTATTCTAAAATTGGTGGTGATCCTGACTCAACAATGCCCTTTGTTTTTAATTCTAGATATCTGTTAGAAATGAACTCACTGATTAATTCATCGTTAATGGCCCATGAATCTTTGATGAAAGAAAATGAAACGAAAGAAATGCATCAAAGAGGTGGTAGTTCTATGGCCGGAGGCGTCTTATGTGGAAATATCTTTAATGTGATGTCGATTGGAAATACTATTTGTTGCTTAATTAGAGACAGCAAAGTGCAAATTGTTTCTAATCCAGATTGCATGACTCCACCTTGGATGGATACTTACCAACCACAGTTTCATACAGCGCCACTCAATGCTCTTGGGCTTTTTACTAAACTTGGTTATGAAGTAAAAGAAGTTCGAGTTAAAGAAGGTGACTGTATCATCATGATGAGCGATGGCGTTTACGCTCGAATTCTTCCTAAGGATTTGAGAGAAATAGTCGGGAATCAGAAAATGAAAGAGTCTGAAAAAGTTGAAAAACTCTTCTCCCTAGCAAACGAAAGAGGTAACAGAGATAATCAGTCAACTATTGTTCTTCGATTTTAATTTCCATTACTTGTTGCTTCAAATGAGAAATTAAGAGAAAATAAATGTCATGACAACAAAAGTATTAGTAGCAGATGACAGTCAGACAATTCAAAAAGTCGTTAAGATTACTTTAGCAGACACGAATTATGAAATCACGCCAGTATTAGATGGTGAGTCGTTTCGTAATGCTGTTAAGAGTGATGCATTCGATCTCATTCTATTAGATTTTTCCCTAGAAGGAAGTCAAAGCGGTTATGAGTTAGCAACTTTTGCTCACACACATATTCCGAATGTTGCAGTTATGGCCATGTTAGGGACTTTTGATTCAATTAATGATCAAAAGATGAATGATTGTGGAATTGCTGAAAAAATTACGAAACCATTTGAAAGTGAAAAATTCATTAGAAAGTGCCAAGAACTTATCGAATCAGATAGACCTCTCGCAGAGGTTAATTTAGATCGAACGGCAGAGCATTCTCTGCCTGAAGAGTTCAGCGAGTCCTCTGAACCAGAACTTGGTGACGACTGGGTTCTAGATTCTCCTGAAGTAGAAGATCACTCTTTTGATGATGAAGAAGATTTTCAAGATTCCTCGGCTTCAGAAAATATGTTAATGGAAGAAGCTAAAGGATGGGGAATTGAAGTTCCAAACGTTATTAATACACAGATGTCACTTGGAGAAATGCCACCAGTCATTGATGGTCAAAATAATGTAACGAACCTTCATGTTGTTGAAGAAGAGAGTTTTGAAAGCAGCCTTGAAGAAGAAGTCGATGACGCTTTTGAAGCCTTGAGTGCAGAACCTGTAGAAGAGGAAGAGGTCGTCTTACCTAGTAATGATGATCTCGATTACCCTGATATGGATGCTGATGTTGATTATATTGGCTCGAGTGAAGAGGATCTGAAGAGCGTCTCTTATCCTGGCGCTGTTCAAGAAGATGAGGAAGAAGTCTTCGAAGCATCAGATGAAAGTGATGAAGAATTAGAAATGAATATTGAATCAGAACTCGATGAAGATGCAACCGATCCGAGTTACCAAATTCCAAAGGAGTTTGCGAGAGATCTACAAACTGTATCTGAGGGTGATTCAATTCCTTCAGAAGATGCAGAGCAATTCTGGTCGATTGATGATGATAATGAGAATTTGAAAAATTTAGAATTAAAAACAGAAGTCAAAGGAAACCAGTTGAATTCAGCAGTAAGTGACATTCCTGAAAAAGCGGAATCTCAAGAGTACAGAGAATTTCAATTTGACGAAGATAAAATTGTAGAGCGAATTACAAATAATCTAAAACCAATGATAGAAGAGTTGATCAAGGAAGCTTGTAAATCTAAAGTTGAAGAGGTTACTTGGGAAGTAATTCCTGATCTTGCAGAGAACTTGATTAGAAAAGAAATCAAAGATATCTCATCTACAGTAATGAACGAATCAATCAAATAGAAAATCTAAGAGAGCCCGAATAGAATTCGTGGCTCTCTTTATCTATCTCAATGACCGCTTGTCCCCATTGACCAATACCTTTAAAAATCCCACTAACCTCATCGGAATCATTAATAATAGTGACAGGCTTATCAATATGAAGACATCTCTTTTTCCATTCTTTAATTACAGTTTGTTCATCAAGTCTGTTGGATATAATGAACTGAACAATTTCTTGTGGCAATTCATGTTGTAGATCAGAAGAAATCTTTGAGTCTAAAACAGTTGAGACACTATAGCGATCATTACAAATTTCAATTACATTATTTGAGTGACCAAGATTGAGACCAATACCTGCAATGACTGTGGAGCCCTTTAATTGGCACAAAATACCACCAACTTTTTCACCTTTCCCGGTTAAAATATCATTAGGCCATTTTAAAAAGATTCTCTTATTAAACTTATTTTCAATGTAGAGAGATAGAAGAGCACCAAGTTCAAGGGGTGTCAGAGTTTGCTTTGAATGAGCTTTTAAAGTGAAGCTAAAGGCCAATGCATTTGATTGATCAATCCACTTATTCCCTCTACGTCCTACTCCCTTCGTTTGTTGATTTGTAGAAATGAGGACGTCATGATCTAAAGATGTAAGCTCATCAAAATTGTCATAGAGATATTGTTGAGTTGAATCAATTGAATTCTTTTTTATATGTTTCATTTTAAAATCTATATTAGCTGTTTAAAAAAAAGCTTTCTCATGTAAAGATAGAGATGTCTAATCAATAAAATTCAGAGGTTTCTATGTCACTTATCGAAAGATCAAATCCACGTCAAATTTCTTTTACTCCAAATATTAATCCTTATGCAGCAGGAAGTGTTATTGCTGAATTTGGGAACACAAAAGTTCATGTTACAGCAACTGTAGAAGAATCAGTACCGGGATTCCTCAAAGGTAAAGAGCAGGGATGGGTGACAGCTGAATATAATATGCTTCCATCTTCTACTCATACGCGTATGCGTCGTGAAAGGAGTAAAGTTGGTGGAAGAACACAAGAGATCCAAAGACTTATTGGAAGAAGCCTAAGAGCGATTATTGACCTAAAGAAATTAGGAGAGAGATCAATTGTTATTGACTGTGATGTCCTTGTTGCCGATGGTGGAACAAGAACAACGTCAATCTCTGGAGCTTATGTTGCATTAGAGCTAGCAGTTAAAAAGTTAATGGCAGAAGGTCTTCTTGCTGAAAATCCTATTAATGAACAAATGGGTGCACTTAGCTGTGGAATCAATGAAGCAGGAAAAATTATCGCTGATCTTAATTATGAAGAAGATTCAAGCTGTGAAACAGATATGAATATCGTAATGACAAAATCTGGTAAATTTATCGAAATCCAAGGAACAGCAGAAGGTGTTCCTTTTTCAAGAGAACAACTTGATGCTCTTGTGGAATGTGCTGAAGAGTCTTTAAAAGTCGTTTTTGAAAAGCAAAACGAAGTCCTAGGGAGATAAAATGAATTTCTTATTAGCGACAGGAAATGCACACAAAGCAGAAGAATTTGCAGAATTATTCAATCCAGAAATTCTTCAAATTACAGCAGCACCTGAGAAGCTAGAGGTAATCGAAGACGGTAAGACATTTCATGAAAATGCCTTGAAGAAGGCAAAATCTTATTACGACAAATATAAACAACCAGTTATGGCAGATGACTCTGGACTTTGTGTTCAGGCTCTGCCTGATGAGCTAGGGATATATAGCGCAAGATTTGGTGGTGATGACCTGAGCGCCAAAGAGCGAGCTGAGCTTTTGTTGGAAAAATTACAAGGTGTTCAAGCAAAAGACCGCTCAGCATATTTTATTTGTGTCTTGTGCTTTTATTTATCAGAAGATGAGTACTTCTTTTTCGAGGGAAGGCTGCAAGGGCGTGTTGGAGAAGAGTATAAAGGCGATTTCGGCTTTGGCTATGATCCCGTATTCTATCCAGAAGGGGAAAACGAGCATTCGAGCTTGGCAATGCTGCCAGATTGGAAAGCAAAAAATTCACACCGAGCGATCGCTTGCCAATTTGCTGAAAACTTTTTTAAGGAAAGAGTTTGCCAATCAAGGTGATTTGCGTTAATAATACTTCTCACCAAGATCTTTAGTCGGAGCGTAGCGCAGCTTGGTAGCGCACTTGCTTTGGGAGCAAGGGGTCGGAGGTTCGAATCCTCTCGCTCCGACCATTTTTTTATAATCCATTATATTTACTTCACGTCCACTAACCGACATCGTTCGTTCGGGCACTGACGTTTCCTCTCTCTCTTTTTTCGAGGGTTAGTATGCTCCACATCAAAAAGCTTTGCTTTTTGCTGCGGGCAAATAGCTCCGACCATTTTTTTATAATCCATTATATTTACTTCACGTCCACTAACCGACATCGTTCGTTCGGGCACTGACGTTTCCTCTCTCTCTTTTTTCGAGGGTTAGTATGCTCCACATCAAAAAGCTTTGCTTTTTGCTGCGGGCAAATAGCTCCGACCATTTTCTTTTATCATCGAATATATTTATTTCACGTCCACTAACCGACATCGTTCGTTCGGGCACTGACGTTTCCTCTCTCACTTTTTTCGAGGGTTAGTATGCTCATCATCAAAAAGCTTTGCTTTTTGACGCTGGCAAATGGCTCCGACCATTTTTTGTGCGATATTTATTGCACTATTTTTAAATCACTGAAATTATTGTTTTTTAGCCCAAAAGCTTGGTTCGTCTGCGATATTTTTCAACGAAATTGCGATATTTAAATCATGATTGTGAACTATTTATTTGCGATATTTAATCACAGCGATGAATGAAAATTAGTAATCTCTAAATTTATGTTTTACTCAATCCCAAATCTGAAAATTTATGAAATCTCTAAAAGGTTAAGACGACACACTCCCCGCTCTTTTTTGTTCTCGACTGGATGGAGAAACTTTCCAGAGAGCAATCCTCACTGTTAGGCATGCTTGACAATATTAGAGATTAAAAATATGTTAGGCATACCTAACATAAAAAGAGGATGCCTTGGAATTTCAATTTGGACAGTACTGGAAGGAATATAGTGAAAACGAATTATCACATTCTGAAACGCACTATCTCTTAACTATTTATTCATTTTTACAAAAAAGTGATCAACTCAGAGCTTCCACTATCGCCAAAGAACTTGGTGTTAGTAGAAATGCTGTTCATTTACAGCTCAAAAAGTTATCAGAAAAAAAACTTGTTAAAATAAAAGATAACTTTATATCACTTCCAAAGCATTCGATAGTGTTAGTCGAAAAAATCGCTAATAAGAGACAAACGATGATTGTCTTGCTTACAGAAGTGTTGGGACTTCCTGAACATATAGCTGTGACGGATAGTTGTAAAATAGAGCATTTACTATCTGATGAAACGGGTGAATCTCTACTTAAGTTTGTTCAATTCTTACGTTCTGATCGCAAGGTCGTTTTGCAATTTTTAAAAGAGTTTCAAAAATATTACCTACAATGTGACCCCGAAATTGGCTGTGGTCTTTGTGAAAATATACATTCTATGGAGAAAGGCAATGAGGATGATTAAGATATTTTTTTGTTTGTTATTTGTTATTGGTTCTACAGCATTTGCATCGACTAAAGAGAACCAATTAGCTGTCCACCTTTTAAGCTATTTAGCTCAGGACTACGGTGAAGCTGTTGCCAATGGAAAAGTTATAAGTAAAGGAGAATATGAGGAACAAATTGATTTCTCCAATGAAGTTATTAGAATTGCAAAAGAAAATAATTATAATCAAAGTTTAAGCTCTAGTATTCAAAATCTTAATCAGTCAATTCTAGCTAAAAGTAAGGTTCATGAGGTTTCTGCTCTAGCAAATAAAATAAAGTCTGAAATTTTAAAACAGTTCAATCTTTTAACTTATCCTGAGACAAAAATTGACCTAACTAGAGCGGCCAATTTATATAAGAATAATTGCATGAGCTGTCATGGTCAGAATGGATATGGTGATGGTGAGGCCGGAGAAGGGCTAGAGCCAAGTCCTACGAACTTTCATGACTTAGAGAGAATGAGAAATGTATCTCCTTATGGGGCATATAATACCATTACCCTAGGAGTAAATGAAACAGGAATGGCCGCTCACGACTATCTTTCAAAAGAAGATCGTTGGTCGTTAGCTTATTATGTATCTAGCTTTCGTTTTAAGAACATAGAAAAGAGAGCAGGTTTAGTTTTAGATGTTAAGGAAAGCTCTTCCCTTTCAGACAATGAGATTCAAAAAAAATTCGATTTGAAAGAGGATGATTTAATGGGAATGATGGCAACGATAAGAGACATCAATTCACCACCACCTTCAAACGGCAATAAAGGGCAAGTTGAAATTTATTTAAAAAAGGCAATCAAGGACTTAAAAGCAAGCTTTTCACTATATAAGGCAGGAAAATTAAAAGAGGCCAGGAATCTTTCATTATCTGCTTATTTGCAGGGAGTTGAGCCTGTCGAGGGAATTTTAAAGTCTAAGAATGCAGACTTAGTAATTGAGCTAGAGACATCATTGGCAAAATATAGAGGTTTAATTAGTGAAAGTGCTAATCATAGCAAAGTCGAATCCGTTTTAAACCCCATACTGAGTAAGCTCCAAGGGGCCATAGATACCTCAACGATCA
The DNA here is from genome assembly GCF_028649655.1 of Halobacteriovorax sp. GB3. Lineage (NCBI taxonomy): Bacteria > Pseudomonadati > Bdellovibrionota > Bacteriovoracia > Bacteriovoracales > Halobacteriovoraceae > Halobacteriovorax > Halobacteriovorax sp. GB3. The sequence continues at coordinate 331,304 of NZ_JAQSLN010000004.1, read as the reverse complement.
AGAAAACAAATGTATCATCATTTTTAGTGTCTTTTGGCATTGTACTAAGGGAAGCATTTGAGGCAGGCCTTATATTATTTTTGTTACTGAGCCTTACTAGGAAGTCTAATGCAACTGCATTTAATAAACATATTCATTTAGGCTGGATATCTTCAATAGCAATCGGAGTTGGTGCATATATCTTGCTGAGTAGATATATTAGTATAACAGGGGAAGTTGCTGAATCTCTTGAGGGATATACTGCGTTAATCGCATCCTTATTATTGTTTTATGTCGGATACTGGATGCATAAAAATACTGATATTCAAAAACTAAAAGATAAATTTACCTCAGCAGTAGACACTACTCTCGGAAGTGGGAGAGGTTTGACTTTATTTTTTATTGCATTTACTGCATCTTTTAGAGAAATATTTGAAACAATACTTTTTCTTAAAGTATTAATTCTTGACGGTTATCAGCAGTACTTTGTTGGAATTGGAGCTATATCAGCAGTGCTATTAACCTTTTTTGTCATTTTGGTTGCGATTAAATTCTCAATCAAGCTTAACTTAAAGTATCTATTTAAGGCATCAACTATATTAATTTTGAGTTTATCGACAATTTTTTTAGGAAAAGGAATTGGTGCTCTTCAAAAGACTGGTGTATTTCCACAAACTTCGCTAGATATTTTTTCTCTACCATCAATAGGCTTTAATTCGACGCTAGAAGTTCTAATCGCACAAATGATTATGGTTCTTTTAGTCCTCTCTTTTTTCATCGCTTCCAGATTAAAATTGGAAAAAGGTATGGCATAGGTGCAAAAAACATCTGTAAATATAAAAAAAATGGATTGTCCTTCGGAAATAAAAATGATCGAAGGATTGATGGAAAACTTAGATCCAAGTGCAAAGATGGAGTTTGATTTAGAGTCTAGGACTGTGCATTTTTATCATAGTGTGGATAAGCACCAAATAATAGAATCTTTGAATACCATATCCCTTCCTGGTGAGTTAATTAGTACAGAAGAAATAGGAATTGATGAAGTTCCAGATATTGCTCCTAGTGTAGAAGCGAAAACGTTAAAATACTTACTAGGCATAAACTTTACGATGTTTGTTATTGAGATCATGTTAGGGTTTTATGCTGAGTCTACAGGGCTTCTCGCTGATGGACTTGATATGCTAGCTGATTCATTTGTCTATGGCCTAAGTCTTTACGCTGTCGGAAAGTCGATCTCAATGAAGCACAAAGCAGCATACTTTAGTGGAGTAATGCAAATCTCTCTTGGCTTGCTTTGCCTAGTCGAGGTCGGTAGAAAGTTCTACTTTGGGAGTGAGCCACTTTCTAATTATATGATTGTCGTTTCAATGATCGCTCTTATCGCGAACCTTTGGTGTCTTGTTTTGATTCACAAGCATAAAGACGGCGAAGTTCATATGAAGGCCAGTTGGATTTTTTCTGCTAATGACGTAATTGTTAATACAGGAGTAATTGTTTCTGGTGCGTTAGTTTATTTTCTTAATAGTAATATACCAGATTTAATTATTGGTGGAATTGTCTCTATTATAGTAATTAGAGGCGGTATTAGCATAATTAGGTTATCAAAAATCAAGAAAGTAGAGCCAGTAAAAGAGACATGTTGTTCTAATAAATGTGATTAACTAGTCATTAAGCCTTTTTGAATTTTGGTACTAATAGAGCTATGGCCAAAAGGGGCTTAATTTCTCTGAATCATTTTTAAAGTAAAATCTTCTAAGCTTGGCAGACCCCTTTGTATTTTTGTGAGAGCTTCCTTTTTGATGGCCTTACTAGAGAAGTTTAAAACTGTCGTTCCAGTAACGGCTGTAAAAATTATCGCAAGAATGATTTCAATAACTGCACGCATGATTATTCCTCCTGTTTGGTTTCACGCTTTATAATGGTAGAGATAACGGACTTGTCCCAAAGACCGCCGTACTTACCTTTAATTTTCTTATCATTTAGAATTCGAGCTATTTTTCGCAAAGAGTTGTTTTGGGAATGAAGCTCCAAGATGAGCTTGATAATTTTTTGCTCTTTCTCACAAAGAACCAACTCGCCATTTTCGACCTTGTAGCCGTACTTAGGTTTTGAGGGAATTGGAGTTTCTGACTTCTTAATTCCATGCGCCTGAAGAGCTTCGATGATAGAGGTCTTTGGCCACTTTCCTTCAGTGAGTTCACTGATTTTGCTCATCGAGAGATCAAAATCGAGGTATAGTTTCCGTAAAATTCCGATATTTTCCTTGGGATTATTGAAAAATGTGTAATAAAAACAGATAGATATGAACAATTAGGGCTTGGTTCGCATACGGTGTCGGCGAGCCGACCATTTTCTTTTATAATCGAATATATTTACTTCACGTCCACTAACCGACATCGTTCGTTCGGGCACTGACGTTTCCTCGCTCACTTTATTCGAGGGTTAGTATGCTCATCATCAAAAAGCTTTGCTTTTTGACGCTGGCAAATGGCTCCGACCATGCTTGGTGATTGAAGTTCTGTTTGAACTTTAGATATTCTTTGATTTCGTTGTCTGGCTTCGTTTGCCCAACTCGGTAGTCTAGAATTTTTCTTCTTAACTCTTTAGGGTAGTAGCTAAGTAGGATGAGTGTTCCGAACTTTGGCTGGATTTGCTGGGTGCGACGCGTCTAGTTGAGCTAGTAAAAAGGGCTTTGAATTGATGAGTAGAGGGGTTTAGAACCTTTCAACGTCTTACTCTTGGCGAAAAAGTCGTGTACGAATCGGCCAATAAATGGTAATTTTTTTCGACCTACACACGAAATCTAACACAAAGCAGAGGAACGCTTGTGAAGCTTAAGAGACTTATCATTCAGGGGTTTAAATCCTTCAAAGACAGAACTGTTATTAATTTCGATGATGGAATTACGGGGATTGTTGGCCCGAACGGTTGTGGAAAATCAAATATTGTTGACGCCCTCTTTTGGGTAATGGGTGAGCAATCGGCAAAACACCTTCGTGGGAAATCTATGAAGGACCTTATTTTTGCTGGATCATCTAAATATAAGCCAGGCGCATTTGCAGAGGCTTCACTTGTTCTAGAAAATGACGACGGTAAACATATTCACATTGGAAACAAAGTTAGTTCTCCAACTGAGATTGTTTTAACTCGTAAACTCTATCGTAACGGTGAAACAGAGTATCGTATCAATAATATTCCTGCGAGACTTCGTGATATTCAAGAAGTTTTCATGGACACTGGTGCTGGTGCGAAATCTTATTCAATTATTGCTCAAGGTGAGATCAACCGACTTGTTCAGCAAAAGCCTGAAGAACGTCGTACGATGATTGAAGAAGTTGCTGGAATTACTAAATTTAAAATTCGTAAGAAAGAATCACTCAAAAAGATTGAGCAAACGGAATCAAACCTTTCTAGATTGAATGACCTTCAAATTGAAATTGAGAAGAATCTTAAATCTCTTGAAAAGCAGGCTGAGAAGGCCGAGAGAGCGAGATCTTTAAAAGATAAGATCAGAAGAAATGAGCTAGTTGTTAACGCTCATAAAGTTTTTGATATTATGAAAGACTTCCGTGAAGGGAGATCCACTCTTGTTGAAAAGAAGGCCGAGATTGAAACTTGGTCTACTAAGAAAGATATGCTCGAGGTATCTCTTGAAGAAGAGAGATTTCAAAAAGAAGAGCAGACTGAAAAAATTGAGACTCTTTCTCGTGAAAGAAACGAAATTTCAAATAAGCTTGCTAAAGATGAAGAGAGGCTTAACGGTCTTTGTTCAACTCTTACTGATAAAGAGAAGCAAATCGAAATGCGTGAGCGCGAGCTAGAAGAGCTTCAAGAAGAGCAGAATGAAAGAAAACAAAAAGTATCGACACTTCAAGAAACTCTAAGAGAAATTGAAGAGAAGAATGCTGAAGAATTTGATTTTTCTGATGTTGAGCAAAGAGTTGAAACTCTTAAAGAAGAGTTAGAACTTAAGACGACAAGTTACAATGAAATTAAAGAAGAGCACGAAGAGAAAAAAGATAGTTTACAGAAACTTTCTCAGACAGTTTTTCAAAATAATTCTAAGCTAGAAGAATACAGTACAAGTTTAGAAGACATCTCTGTTGAAATTGAAGCTCTTGAAAAACAATATTCAGGTGTTTCAACGGAAATTCAAAATGAAAGAGATGCTGTAAATGAAGCAGAAACTCTTGTCGCTGAATTAACAGAAAAAGATGAGACGTCTAAAGCGGAACTTGATCTTCTTTCAAGTGAAGTAAAAGTTCTTGAAAGAGAATTAAAGGACAAATCAAAAGAAGTTATTACGACTGAATCTCGTCTCAATTCTCTTAAAGAAATCAATGCTTCTCTTGAAGGTGCGAAAGAAGGCGCGAGTGATTTTCTTGGATCTACTGATTCTGAATCATTTGCTCTTTTAGGAACACTTATTAATTGTGAAGACCAGTACACGAAAGCGGTACAAGCACTTCTAAGTGACTTTCTTGATACTGTCGTAACAAGTTCTGATGACCTTACTGATTTTAATAAGTGGTATGCTGTTAACCCTGAGAAAGCCGTTGATTTTCTAATTGGAAATAAGAGTGCTGATCTTGCATCAGACGAGTCGAAAGCTCGCCTGCAATTAGCCTTTGGTGAAAATGTAAGAGCACTTTCTGATTTGATTGATCTTCCTGAGCAATTCAAGTCGAGACTTGTTCCATTTTTTGAAGGATACTATCTCGTTGATGAACTCGATGAAGGTAAATTTGAATCACTTAATTTTGACCTTAACTATAAGGCCATTTCAACATTCGATGGTACGAAGACTATTAAGAATGTTGGTAATGGAAAAGTATTAAGTCTTAAAAGCTCTAATGATGAAGGGCAAGGGGTTATTGCTAGAAATAACCTTATTCAAGAACTTGAAGAGAAGATGGTTGTTCTTTCTAAAGAACTATCTGAACTTGAAGAGAAGACTGAGACTAAATCTGAGCTCTTAGAAGATAAGAAAAATGACTTTGATCTTCTACGCTCATCTCTTTCTGATGCGAGAGCTGATTTTGCTGCTAAGAAATCTGCCCTAGAATCAAAACTAGCGGGAATGGAGTCTGGGAATACAAGACTTGATATTCTTAAAAATAGAAAACAAGAAATTTCTAAGTCGAGACTTGAGCTCTTAGAGAGTGAAGAGTCTCTTGCAAATAATGTTTCATCTCTTGAAGAAGAGATCGAAGACCTTTCTTCACGATTAGAAGAACTTCAATCTGAACTAACAGACCAAAGATCTGTATACGAAGAGCAGAAAGAAGAACTTATGCAAAGAAAACTCGATGCTAAGTCTTATGAAGAAAGAGTAAATGGAATAACGAATCAAATTGAAGATATTGAGGCTCAGGTTGAGAAGCAACAGACAAGAATTGAGTCTAATCTTAATTTGATTGAGCAATATAAAGAAGAAATTGAAAATATCTCAAATGAGCTCGACACTCTCGAAGCGCAGAACCAAGACACAGCAGAAGTCCTCTCTGATAAAGATGAAGTTCTTAGTGTACTTAAAGATCAATTCTCTGAACTACTCCTTGCTATGCAAGAGAGAGAAGATGAAGCGAAAGAACTTGGTAAGAAAATCAATCAAAATGATAAGCTTGTTAATGAACTTGAACTTCGTTTTACTCAATTTGTTAACGAAGAAGAAGAGATCACAAGAAATATCTTTGAAAAGTATAGAGTTGATCTACGTTATGCTCTTGGAAAATTTCTTGAGTATGAAGAAAGTGATTTCGAAGAACTTAAAGATGTTTCAACGATGTATTTCATTGAAACTGAAACAGGTACAAAAGAAATCGAAAGAGAAGATTACGAATTCTCTCGTCGCTATGGCCAAGATCTTAAAGACTGTGGTCACAAGCTTAAGCAATATAAAATGGAATATGGCCGCCTAGGTGAGATTAACTGGCAAGCTATTGAAGATTATGATCGTCAGAAGGCGAGAAATGAATTCCTAAAAGTTCAAGAAGGAGAGTTACGTCAATCTCTTGAAGATCTTCAAAATGCAATTAATCATATTGATGAAAAATCTAAAGTAAGATTTAAAATTGCTTATGAAGAAGTTAACACTCGTTTCCAAAAAGTATTTCCAATTATTTTTGGAGGAGGTAGTGCGACTCTTAAAGTTACAGGAGACCTTGATTCAATTGAATGTGGTGTTGAGATTATTGCTCAGCCTCCTGGAAAGAAAATGCAGAACATTAACTTAATGTCAGGTGGTGAGAAGGCCATGACTGCAGTTTCTCTTATTTTCTCTATCTTTCTTGTTAAGCCATCTCCGTTCTGTCTTCTTGATGAGGTTGACGCTCCTCTTGATGATGCTAACGTTGGTCGATTCAATGAACTACTTAGAGAGATGAGTTCTGATTCTCAGTTTATTCTTATTACGCACAATAAGAAGACAATGGAGCTGAACGACACTCTTTATGGGGTAACAATGCAAGAGCCAGGTGTTTCTAAGGCAGTTTCTGTACAGCTTCACTAAGCACTTTGCTTGCTATTAAAATTTTGTCTATACTAAAGGGGTCTATTTTTGGAGGCCCCTTTTTTATGACTAAATTAATTATTGCTACATTTTTATTGAGTTTTGATGTTCTGGCATTCATGCCAAAGAGCTTCGAAGCAAATTTTAAACAAGAAAATATCTCAAAAAGAAAAAGACGTTCTAGAAGAGCTGCACCAAAAATTATTGAAGGAAAAGTTCAATATAAATTTCCTGGGCATATTCGTTTTGATGTTACATCTAAAGATAATAAATTAACTTACGTAAGTAATAATAAAACGACTTGGTATTATACTCCTGCTTATACAGAAAAAGAGCAGGGACAAGTGACTATTCAAACAGCTAAGGCCAACCCTTTACACCTTCTCTTTGATGTCTTGAAGAATGGGCTGAAGTCGAATGAGTTTTATAATGTTAAAATTGATGGAGAGAAAGCACACTTAACGTTCTCTAAGGATTTCTCTTCGAAATTAGATATTGCTACGGCTGAAATTACATTTAAAGAGAAGAAAGAGTTTTCTCATATTCAGAAAATTGATCTTTCTTATTCAAGAGGAAAAGTTGTTAGCTTTCAATTCGGTGGTATTAAAGAAAATGTCGGATTATCATCAGATGTCTTTAATTTCAAAATTCCAAAAAATACTAAACAGATTCATCGCTAATTATAAAAGCTTTTCACCTCAAGATTCTGAGGTGAAAAAGCTTCTGTTAAATACAATATCATCTTCAGCATTCATTTTTTTATAGATAAAGAAATTTCTTAAAACGAGTTTTACATATTTTCTTGTCTCGGCATAAGGAATCATTTCGATAAACTCTATGAAATCTCCATCAAATCTTTCATCGTACCATCTTTTAACGGCTTGCCCACTGGCATTATAGCTGGCGACGTAGAGAGGAAACTTTCCATTGAATCTCTTTTGTAGCTCACCTAAAAGTGATGCTCCTAACAAAACATTTGTTTTAGGTGTAAAGAGATCATAGTGGTCTTTATATGGAATCTTGTAACGTTGACCAAGAACCTTTGCTTTTTCAGGGATTAATTGCATGACGCCAAAAGCATCGGCCCAGCTTCTTGCATGTTGATTGAATCCAGACTCTTGTCTTGAAATAGCATAGATAAGTTCTGGTGCGACATTAAATTTCTTAGAAGCTTTTTCAACTTCCTGCTTGAAAGGCTTAGGGAAAGCAAAAGTTGGATTCTCTAAAAGTAAGTCTTTTCTATCTTCTGATGGAATAGAATAGACCTGAGAAATCATTGCATCATAATATCCAACTCGTTCATAGAGAGGAAGTGAAGCAATTCTTTTTTCTCCCTTCCATACTCTTCTCATTGATTTGAGATAGTCCTTTGCAATATCAATTTCGCCAAGTGAGTAGAGCCATTCAAATGTTGTATCTTCAAGAGCTGTAATTTCATCAAAGCTATCAATTGGATCAATCTCTTTATTCAACTCAAGATGTGAGAGAAAAGAGTAGTACTCCATTGGGTCGATTGAGATGATTTCTTTAAATAAGTCTTCTGCCTCATCATTTTCTTTAAGGTGAAGATGAGTTTTCGCGAGCCAGAATCTGAAGCGTTGAGTATCAGGATTTTCTTCGACATAACGAGAAAATAGTTTTTTAGCTTCATTAAAATTTTTATCAGTATAGAGATTCCACCCAAGTGACCAAGCTATATTTTCTGATTTAGGATCGAGTTCGAAGGCCTTTTCATAGAAGTAGCGTGATTTCTTGAAGTCCTTAGCTTCCAGTCTCATAGAGCCTAGTAGCCAATAAGACTTTGCCAGTTCTTTGTTGTCTGGGTTGTATCTCTTATTGAGATCTTTTAGAGTTCTTTCGGCCTTAGAGCGCATATGCTCAGTCCACTGAGCTCGAGATAAAGTAATGATACTATCTACGAGGTAGTGATGAACTTTTGAGTTTCTGTTTTTACGGTAGTACTTCTTAAGGAAACTCACCATTCTTGCCGTTTCTTTAAGATATGTTTTCTTATCTCTTTCGATTTTATGTGAAAGACGAAGTCTATTCCATGCCTTCACTTTTTCATCTATCGTATAGTTTCTGTAGCGGATAATTTTAGTGTAGAGATTTCTCGCTTTCTTGAAAGAGCGATTACGCTCAAAGTCTCTGGCAACGGAATAAATATTCTCTTTAGTAATGACTTTGTTATATCTTGGAGCAACATCGTAAAGCTTTTCTGTTAAGTCATTGAGTGCTTCAATATTTTTTGCTCTTTTAGCTGATGAGATCGCAGCAAGCAGAACTTCTTCACGTTCTTTTTGAAGTCTTTTGTCTTTAATAACTTTCAAAGAAAACTTAGCCTGATAATCGACAAGAGAATGCTTGTTAGCTAGTTCAAGGGAGACTTCATTAAATCTCTTTTTCAACCAATTTGGAATCTCGTCCTCTTGTTGCCAAATTTGAACAAGCTTTTCTTCTGGCAGATCACAATTTTCTATTGATTTAAGCGTCGCTAACTTTGAAAGAGGAAAGTCATTTCTCTTAGAAAGTGAAATGAGATCAAAGCAGTTTTGATAATTATCTTTCTTGGCCTTCTTTAGAACAAGAGCAGCTTTTTCATTTTCATTTAATTCTTTAAGGTCTACATTAGGCTCTTTCCAAAGAGAGAGAATGCGATCTTTAGAGGGAGGGACCTCGAGGCCATGATGCGAACATGAGACCAAAAGGGCTAAAATAAAATATATCGATTTATGCACAAATCCTCCTAATTATCGTGCCATCCACGTTTGATAGTTTAACATAAAACTGGTCCTACGTCGTAACCTTTTGATTTTTAACGGATCATAAAGGTCGGGTATTGCATAAATTCTTCATACTCTTTTGAATTTAATTCGGATGTGCGGTAGAAATGACGCACAATTTAAAATAATTAAGAGGATTTCATGTCAGACGTAAGTACTCAAGATAAAAAGTTTTTAGATAAAACTGTATTCTTTTCTTCACTTGGTTGTTCAAAGAACCTTGTCGATTCACAAGTCATGCTCGGTTATATGGGTCTAGATGGATTTTCAATTGTTCCTGAGCCAGATAATGCTGAAGTTATCATTGTTAATACTTGTTCATTTATTGAAGCTTCAAAGAAAGAGAGTATCGATACGATTCTTGAACTTGCTGACTTTAAAAATGAAGAGGAAGGAAGATGTAAGGCCCTTGTCGTTTCTGGTTGTATGGCCCAAAGATATTCTGATCAACTTGAAGAGAATCTCCCTGAAGTTGATATGTTTATCGGAACAGGAGAATACAATAAAATTGTACCTCTTTTAAAAGCACTAGAAGACGGAAAGCTTGAAAAGAAGTCTTTTGTTGAAATCCCAAAATTTATTCACACTGAATTTGATCCGAGATTAAATACATCTCCATTTTATACGGCTTGGTTAAAAATCTCTGAAGGTTGTAATAGAAATTGTACATTTTGTATCATTCCAACACTTCGAGGAAGATTGAGATCAAGAACAGTTGAGTCTCTTGTAGAAGAGGCGAAAAAACTTTCAGAAAATGGAGTAAGAGAACTCAATCTAATCTCCCAAGATCTATCGGACTACGGTGTCGATCTTTCTGATGAGAATAATCTTTTCGAACTTCTTGGTGGCCTTGAGAGTGTCGATGGCGTTGATTGGATTAGATTATTTTATTTTTATCCTGATGAGTTAACGGATACAGTTATCGAAAAAATGGCTACATCACAAAAAGTGTGTAAGTACCTTGATATGCCAGTTCAGCATTTCTCTGACCATGTTTTAAAGAGAATGAATCGTAAAATTACAGGAGAAAAAATTCACGAGAGAATCTCTAAACTTCGTGAGCGTATTCCTGGAATTGTTCTTCGAACTTCTATTATCGTTGGGTTCCCTGGTGAATCTGATGAAGACTTTGAACTACTTCTTGAAGGGATCAAAAAGGCGAGATTCAATCACTTAGGTATTTTCCGTTATTCAGATGAAGAGGGGACACCGGCATTTAGATTGAAAGATAAGGTTCCACAAGAAGTGATCGAAGAGCGCTTTGATCGTCTGTATGAAGCGCAGAGAGAGATTGCTAGAGAGCTTAATCAAGAGTTTCTTGGTAAGAAAATTGATGTTCTTATTGAAGGAGAGCATCCTGAAACTGAACTTCTCATTCAAGGACGCCATTTTGGGCAAGCACCTGATATTGATGGTAATGTAATTATCAATGATATGAATGGATTTGATCTTCAAGAGGGTGACCTCGTTGAAGTTGAGGTCACTGAAGTTCTTGATTTTGATTTAGTTGGTACAATTATTTCTAAGAAATAAAAAGCTTTTCCAGGGACTCCTATTCAGAAGTCTCTGGAAAAAGACTATTAAACGGTGCAGTCGTATTGTTAATATTTCCAGCTGATGGAGGTGTTGCACAGAAGTTACCTGTGATCAATCCTCCTGAATCAATATCTAAAATATCATCTAGTCCAGTTGCCGAATCCATTCTCGTAGGGAAAACTTCATCGACACCATCAGAGACTTTAAAATCGACGTCCCAATCTCTTACAAAGAGATTGATAACTCCTAGATCATCACCAGCACCATTTTTACAACTGTACTTATAAATTGAGCGCGTACCGGCAAACATGTGAGTAGCATTTGCATCACCATTTGGAGATGTGTATACGGTCTGATTGATTTTATAAGGGTTTGCACTGTCTAAACAAGCAGCAGTTGATGATGAAGCCGCTCCATAAAAGTTTGCTAAATACATTGTCGTATTCTTTCTATACTCTGTGTGGTTATCAAATGGGTTTCCATAGTTACTATTAATTGGTGTTCCATTTGATAAAATATGGAGTATTCCAAATTGATTTGCATCATCGATCTGGTCGGAAGAAACAACACCTCTTAGAGCTCCTGATACGCAGGCCGAAAGTTTTCCACCGCAATCTGCAGGATCTTCTGTTGCGACTTCTTTAATGTAACAACCATCAACGTTACCTGAGAGAGAAGATGTATCAATCGCTGGCATTTCGTCGTTAGCAACCTGAGTTGCTACCGCTGCTGAGTATCCAGTTGTGATTGATGGATCATTATGTGTTGCTGAAGTCGTCCAAGTAGCGGCGTTATTAACACATTCATCGTAGTTATCATAAGACGTATTAGAGCAAGCGCCGTAGGCTTGGTAACAGCTAATAGCATCTGTTTCGCTTGTTTCTGATCCCGCGTTCATACAGCGGAAGCTAAATTTTGCCCATGTGAATCCTACTTGACCATATTGACCAGTGTCACAGTCTGGATACCAAGGACTACTCTCTGTTTTGTAGTTGAATGAGCAGAATGCTGTCTTTGGGTCTACGATAACAGCAGAACCTAAGTGGTCTGTCGTGTAGTTTCCAGCAGCACCTACGGCATAAGCACCAACATAGGTCGTATTTGTTCCATTATAACAATCTGACTCGCCTTCATTGATAACAGCAACTGTGTTGGTCGGCTGAGTCGCACCTGGTTGATAGCTATAGTAGAAGTAAGGAAGCTCTTCTATAAATTGGCACATATCATTACCAAAAGTAATTTGAGTTTCAAGACCCTTACTGTAAAGTTCTTGTTCTCCAGCATCGAGATAACAATCAATCTCTTTTGGGTTTGTCGAATCAAGTTCGTCTCTTAGAATTCTACATGGCGAATTTCCGTGGCCAAAACCAGCTTTATGTAAATTATAAGTAAAGGCACTTGTTGTACTTTTAAGTGTTACGTGATCATTAACCTTCCAATCGAAAGTGTGAGTCGTGTAACCGTATTGGTTATAGGCATAAATTGTATAACTTGTTTTTGAGACAAATGTTGAAGACGAACCTGTAAATTTCTTTTGATCCTGATCAACTGTAATGCCTGTTGGTAGTGTTGGCTTGAAGTCAATTTTTGTATCGCTATAATTTGTCGAGTCCATGTAAATACGGATCTCTTCATCTTCCCCTCTATTTGTATAGAAAGTAGGAGTTGTTTCAATTGTTGAAACTGTTCCATCGGCTGGCCCAACATAATAGTTAGCAAAGTCGACAGAGTCAGCAACTTGGAAAACACCTTCTTTAGGAGAAGCGATCGCAACCGCTCCGGCAATTTCATTTATTTGAGCTATCTTAGTGTTTGTACTGTTGAAGTCATCACCAACACTTGCTGATGGAGAAATACTGAAGCTAAATCTTAAATTATTAGCTGATACAGAGCTGATTGTCGCGCTACATCCGGCGGCACAAAGAACTGTACTTCCTTCAAGAAAATCGCCTTCAACAATTGAGACGTAGACATTACTCGAAACGATTTTATTAATGACACCACGGTTAGTGGCATCAATATAAATATCATTTGAACCTTTTGTACTTGAAAAATTCGTTGTGTTACTAAGAGCGAACTTCGCATTGTATTGAACAATGGCATCAGTTGAGTTTGTAACAAACGTCGCAGCATTACCAAATGCTTTGTGATTATCAATATCAACGCCAGGAGTGAAGCGGCCTTTGATAATCTTTACTTCTAAAAGATTGTTAACAGTGTCGCTGGCCATGACAATACCGATGGCCGCATTATCTCTCGACGTTACATAATCACCTTCTCCAAAGATACTTGCATTATTAACCTGAAGAAGAGTGTTTCTATTTGTCGTTAGGTTCTTTGGGCTATCTCCAATCGCTAGACTGAGGTTTGTAGAGATTGAAGTACCATCATTTCCAGTTGCCGTAATTGTAAATTCAGTTGGAATCAGATCAATTTCAGAGGCTCCTGTAATCGTTCCACCTGGATACCATTGAAGAGAACCACCTGTACAACTTACTTGTGATAGTGCTCGTGCACAGAGATTATCTACCCATGTACCACTGCTACAAGTGGCAGAGCTTGTAATTGATGTATCAATACACCTAGCTTTTGTTAGGAATTTAACTCCTGTCGCTAGTCCTGGAAGATTTGGCGAAACTGTATAAGTTACTTTTTGTTCATCATCTAGATTTGAAAGAGTAGAGTCTAAAGTCGGTGAGAAGGTAAAGTCTTGTCCCGTTTCATAAATCGTATAAGAATAAAGAGTTGTCGTCTTTTGTGCTACATAAGCAGTTCTGTTATCGACAGGTTCATTAGCAGTAAATGTCGGACCTGAAGTTGTTACTGTTACATAAGCATCTTGTCCATTTAGATAATCGATTTGACCAACGAGGCCATTGTTAGAAGCAATACTCGTAAATGTTTTACTAGAGGCATCTGAGATGAAGCTAGCTGGATCAGATAGTTTAACAAGAAGCTTTCCATTTACTGGGTTATTGTAAGTGAACGAGTTGCTACTATTTAAATTTCCAACTTTGAGTTTAAATGTTGTCGTTGTCGTTTTCTCAATTCCTGAGTGAAAAGCTGAGTACGTATAAGTCTGGGCAACCGTGTTCGATGTTGGTGTACCAGAAATAGCACCCGATTGAGAATCGAGGCTAAGACCTGGTGGGAGACCCGGAGAGATGTGAAATGAAATAGCTGGTCCCTCATTAGGTGTAGAGTTTGGATCGACACCTGTAGATGAAAAAATAGTTGGGAAGAAAGAATAAAGTGTTCCCGTTTCCAATAAGATGACAGCTTCACGTACTTCAGCTTTAGCTGTTACATAGATTGGATTATTAGAAGGGTCTTTAGAGTTATCTAAATATTCACCTGGTTTTACAATTCTAGAGTTTGTAAGTGAGACATTGACAGTGGCAGAAGCTGGATCAATATCAGTGATACGAGAGAATGAACCTTTATTTGATACAAGGATGTCACTATTTGAAGGAGTGACTGGATCATAATAGAAGGCCGAAGTATTCGTTACTGATAGTTGATAATTTGTTCCAACGTTGTCTCCAATTTGAAGGTCAGTAATTTCAGTTCCTGTTCCGATTGTCATAGAATAAGTCGCCACGGGGCTACTATATGAACTGTGCTTTAGCGTAATTGTATAAACTTGCTGTGCAGAGTACTTATTGGCTGAACCTGAAATTTCACCTGTCTTTGTATTGAAACCAAGACCAGTATTAGTGAAAAGATCAGGACTAATCGAATAGCTTAGATAGTTTTCGATTTTATCAACACCACCTATGAGTGAAGGATTAAATCCATCTGATAGGTTTAGACCATCGTTATCATCTTGCAGTTGTGAGGCCATATCCTCATAGATATTTAAATTGAGTGTACTGAGTGGGTAGGTTATCCCAATTGGAGGTGTACAAACTGGATCGATACCTTGATCACAATTCGTGAGATCTGGTCCATCGTCAGTTGCACCTTCTTCTTGCTTTGTGACAGGGTCTTCCTTAAATTTGGTAAGGCTGTCAGGCATGCATCCTTGAAATAATAGTACTAAAAAGAGTGTCGAAATAATTCCATTTATCGTTTTCATACGAATATTATCGACACCTTTTGTATAAACTTTTAGCAAGTTTTACTCATATTAGAATTTCAAATACTTAGCAGTGTTTGGAAAAGCGAAGATTTTTCCTAGTGCCAAGAAATTCAGCCATATAGAACACGAATCATATTGGAACTCCGATAAGCGAATAAGAATCAAGTATAAGTAGGTATTTATGAAGATTTTAGTTCTAGAAGACGATCAATTCGTTCAAAGAGTTCTTATTTCGTATTTAAAGGAAAAGGGTCATCAGGTGAGTCTTTTCTCTTCATTTAAAGAACTCAGAAATAACAAAGAATCTTTTGATTTAGCATTTATTGATTTAGATCTAGAAGAAAATTTGATTGGGTTAAAAGCACTAGAGCTTATTGTTGCAAGAGCAAAGTACAAAGTTGTTTTTAGTGGCCATGATGAATTTGAAATTATTGCGAAAGCTTATGAATTGGGCGCGGATGATTTTATAACAAAGCCCTTTGATCGAGTCAGTATTTCATCGTTACTTAAAAGAGCTTCTATACTAATAAATGGAAGTCGTTCAAGTTATATACTAAAAGATTTTAAAACGACGGATGAATCTTTAATGGCTCAAATTATGGAACTTGAAACTTATATCAGTTCTAAATCGCCGATTCTTCTTCTTGGTCCTACAGGTGTTGGTAAAACGACATTGGCCGAAGTCATCCATAAAAATAGTGATTTATCAGGTAAATTTGTTCATGTGAATTGCTCAGAATTTAGTGAGCAACTCTTGGAATCTGAAATTTTTGGCCATGTTAAAGGTGCATTTACAGGTGCTGATCAAGATAAGGTTGGTAAACTAAAGCTCGCAGATAATGGAACTCTTTTTTTAGATGAACTTTCATCTATGCCTGAATATCTTCAAAATAAACTATTAAAAGCAATCGAAAAGAAATCATTTTATCCTGTAGGTTCTGATCGAGAAGTCAAATCGGATTTTCGAGTTATAAGTGCAACTTGTGATCCTCTCGATGAATTGATTGAGAAAGGCTCATTTAGATCAGATTTATACTATCGATTATCTGGTTATACTTTTGTCGTCCCGGCCCTAGTAAATAGAAAATCTGATGTTGATTACTTTATTCATGATGAACTGGCGAAGAGTAAAAGAAAGATACATCTTAAAGAAGATGCCTATGAAGAATTACTAAATTATTCATGGCCTGGAAATATTCGAGAGCTTGTCCATGTTATGGAAAAAATCCTGCATATGAATAAAGGTGTTATTTCGAAAGAGGATCTTCATCTTGAAAGAGAAGTTCAAAAAGAAAAAATCGACTTACACTCCAAGATTGATCAACTGAATGTCCCTCCTCAATTTTTAGATTATGCTAAAGAGAACGGACTGAGAGATCTAGTGGAAAAAATTGAAGAGTTCGTGCTTTATCATTCTTTTAAGTATAATGATGAAAAAGTTAGAAGAACCGCCGATGAACTAGGTTTGTCGACAAATAGTTTTTATAAAATAATGAAAAGAGTAAAACAATCACTGGAGGATAAGTGAAAAAAATAATAGCAGGGATGATGCTTGTTGGAGTTATGACTAGTGCTCAAGCAGATTTTATGACCGAAGCAAGGAAAATGTCAGATAAGTTTTTAGGTACTGATATCTCCGACAAAATCTTTGGAAAAAAAGAATCAACAATAAAACTTCCGGCGATTCCAAAGGTTGATAAAAAGGCAACATCAACGAAGTCTTACGATATGAAAAGAGATGAGTCTACCTTAAAGAAGGAAGATGCACAGAAGTATAATATTGCTTTTTTAGAAGAACTTTACCAAGTCGTTCGTAGAAAAGAGATCAACGATAATGATCTGGCGAAGTGGATGAATGTCATGGGGCAAAATGCTGGTCGTGAGGGAGTATATAGAGCTCTTGTACTAGATGAAACGTATCGTGGTTTAGAAAATTTTGGATCGGGTGTTAATGAGCAAACAGGGGATTTTGTCGTTAATTACTTTGCAGAATTTTTAGATCGTACTGTAAAGAAAGAGACAATCTTAACATCAAATATTTATATGCTTAAAAGAGTTGTTGTAGAAAATACATTGGAAATTAATGATGCTCTCATCTTCAATGATAAAGAAAAGTTTTATGATTGGTATGCTGTTTTTTCAGCAGAGATGGGAAAAAGATATGGAACAAGGTTTTCTAATAAACTTAGAAAACTTGATAGTGCAGAAAGACATCGTGCTTGGGCAAAATCTGTTCCTACTCAATATGTGAAGTCAGAGATTATTCTAAAGCTTCACATTTTAATGAATTCATTTAGTGGTTCTTAATCATAAAATGGCTCCTCTGTGTCGATTAAGACCATGAGGAGTCTTTCTACTCCAAGAGCAATACCACTTGATGGTGGAAAACCTTTTTCAAGAGCATTGTAAAGGAGGTCCGCTTGTGGAAGTTCATAATGATATAGTTCTCGTTTCTCTTTTTTCTGTAATTCAAATCTTCTTTTTTGTTCTTTAAGATCTGTTAGCTCGTTAAAGCAATTACATAGTTCAATTCCAAAGCAATAAACTTCAAACCTTTCACAGACTCTAGGATCACTCTCTTTTAAAGTCGAAAGGGCACTGAGATGGTGTGGAAATTCATAGAGAAGGAGAAATGGGATTTCTTTAAAATGAGGTTCTACTTTGTTTAAAAAGAGAAGAAAGAAGAGATCATCCCATGAATAATCTTTTATTTCTCCCAATGTAATATCTGAATATGTCTCTTTGATTTTTTGAAAGAGTTTTTCTTTTTCTAAAAAATCTAAGATATCAAAGTCACAGTATTTGAAAATAACTTCTTGAACGGTCAGTTTCATTGGTGTGAAGTCTTTTAGTTTTTTATTCACTTCAAAACCACTCTGAACAAAACGATCAAGAGAAAATTGAAAGAGCTCTGTCATATCATTCATGATCTTTTCATATTTTTCATTTGTTCTATACCATTCGAGCATGATGAACTGAGGTCTGTGTGTGAAAGAATTAGGCTCATCACGAAAACTATAGGTGAGAGTAAAAATCTTATCTAATCCCTCGCTGAGAAGGGCCTTCATATGAAATTCTGGAGAAGTGTTAAGATAGAGCTCATGGTTTTTGTTATTCACAACACTTCTCACTTGAAATGGGTGAATATGGGTTTCCATACCTGGGTTTGTAACCATAGGTGGAGTCATGACATCGATGAAATCATCTTTTTCAAAGAATAGCCTTATTGATTTCAGTAAATGAAATAATGCTCTTTTATTTGTAGTCATGAAACTCTATCGCTCCGTATAAAAAGTTGATTTTTCTTAAGGCCTATGACATATCTTTTTCAACAGAACTAATCAAATAGACAAAGGTTATTTATATGGAAAAAGCACTTCAAAGCTTGCAAGCGCTTTATACAAAGTTAGGTCTTCAGCAAGAAGCGACATTAGAGCATCTCTATGTGATCACAGGTGTTCTAGGATTTTTATTTCTTCTGATCCTTATTAAAGTTTTCAAGAAAGCAGATGAAAAAATACCATCAGAATTTGATGCTCAGAAAAAAGCTCCAGCACAAGCTGAAGAGGCCTCGAAGTTAGAGATTACTAAAGAAGCCGCTGAAGAAATCACAGCTGAAAAAGAAACAGAGGTTGCAGCTAAAGAGCAAGCTGTTGTTGAAGAAGTTGTTGAGGCAACTCCTGAAGAGGTTTCTAAAGAAGTAGCTAAAGAAGAAGGTCCAAGTTGGACTGATCGACTAAGAAAAGGCCTTGGGCAGTCGAGAAATCAGGTATGGGGAAGAATTGGAAAGCTCTTCTCAGGTACGGCCTTGGACGAAGACACTTTAGAAGAAGTTGAAGAACTACTTTATGGTGCAGATATTGGCCCGGCGACAGTTGCTGAACTAATTGAAGAGCTTGAAGAGAAGGCAAAGAGTGAAGGTTTTGGAGAGAAAGAGTTTAAAAGTTTTCTCTTCGATTTCTTAAGCCAGAAAATGGACTCGATTCAAAATACAGTTGATAAAGACCTCTACCAATTCAACCCAGAAAACAAAGGTAAAACAAAAGTTATTATGGTTGTTGGAGTAAATGGGGCAGGGAAAACGACAACCATTGGAAAATTGGCCACGAAACTTACTAATCAAGGGGCTAAAGTTGTTGTTGGTGCTTGTGATACATTTAGGGCCGCAGCTGTTGACCAACTTCAGGTGTGGTGTGACAGAGCTGGAGCAACAATGATCAGAGCTCGCGAAGGGGCAAACCCAAGCGGTGTAGGATATGATGCACTTCAAACAGCGATGAATGAAAATGCTGATTACTGTATTTTAGATACTGCGGGGCGTTTACATACAGCAGGAAATCTGATGGAAGAACTGACAAAGAGTAAAAATGTTCTCAAAAAGCTTGATGACAGTGCTCCAGATCAAGTTCTTCTCGTTATTGATGCCATTACGGGTCAAAATGCTCTTAGACAGGCCGAGGAATTTAATAAGGCACTTGGATTAACTGGCCTTATTTTTACAAAATGCGATGGTTCCTCTAAAGCAGGAAGCGCCGTGTCCATCGTTCAGCAGTTAAAAGTACCAATAACGTACATTGGTGTAGGCGAAAATGTAGAAGATTTAAACGTATTTAGCTTAAAAGAGTATTTAAACGCTCTTTTAGACTACTAAGACAAGTCTTCTTGATTGACTGCCTTAGGGTATTGAATTACCCTTAAACAATATGGATAGCAAAAGAGAATTGAAAGAATTTAACGTACTAGGATATAACATCAGACTAAAGTCTGAGGAAGATAGTGGTGAAATCGCACCAGAAAAAATTATTGAGTATGTTCAAGGTGAAATTGATGCTATTAAACAAAGTTCTCCTAGTTTAGAGAACGCTCAGGCAGCGGTATTAGTTGCTCTGAAAATTGCATCAGAAAAGCTTGGTATAGAAAGAGATTATCAAGAAAATATCACTAAACTTAAGGCATCTGCTAAAGGTGCACTTGGATATATTGAAGAGGTATCTCCTAGTACAATGTAATTCTCATTCTCTTTATCTTTTAAATAAGATTGAGAAGAGATTGAAAAACGAAATAAGAAAGAATATTAACGAGAGGATTCGTTCTCTTGGTTCATTTCATAAAAAAGAGAAATCTCTTTTAGCCATTAAAAATCTTTCTCATCTTCTAAAAGATCTTTTTGCTACCCAAAATGAAATTAGTTTGGGGCTTTATGCTCCTTTATCCGATGAATTGGATTGTCGTGAAATAGAATTCGAAATGAATATTTCGCCCTGTTTTCCGGCAACCGATCCAAACGGAAATATGCTTTTTAAGAGTAGCCTTTATGGCGATCTTGTAGAAAGCAAGGATTTTGGAGTGACAATCTTGAGCCCTCGTGCTGAGGCGAAGGTAGTTACTCCAGAAGCTCTTCTCATTCCTGCGAGGGCCTTTGATCTTAAAGGTGGACGTCTAGGAAGGGGAAAGGGTTATTACGATAAATATTTAGAGAAGTTTAGTTATTTTAAAATAGGTATTGGCTTTGATGAGCAAATCCTAAATGAAGTTCCCATGAGTGATCATGATGTTTATATGGACTTCGTTGTTACAGATAAGCGAATCATCAAAGTTAAGAAATAGAGGGAGAAAACTATGGGTATTGAAATTATCCTTGCATCAATTTTATGCTTAATTGTTGGTGCTGGTGTTGGTTTCTTTGTTAGGCAATCACAGGCCAATAAAGAAACAAAAGTGCGTTTGGAAAAAGGTGACGAGATCATCGAAAACGCTAAGAAACAAGCATCAGATATTAAGTACAAAGCGAGAAAAGAAGCAAAAGAAATTGCTAAAGAAGAAAAAGAAGAGCTTGAGAAGTTTGTAAACAAAAAGCAAAAAGAGATCAAAGATCAAGAGAATGAAGTCGTTAGAAAAGAGGCGAAACTTGATACTAAGATTGAAGATGCTGAGAAAAAAGAAAAACAAGCTCACGAAAAGGCACAAGAACTTGAAGCGAAAAAGCTTGAAGCTATTCGCGAAGTAGAGAAGTTTAAAATTAGACAAGAAGAAGTTGCTAATAAACTTTCTGAAGTCAGTGAAATGAGTAAAGAGCAAGCTAAGCAAGAGCTACTTGATCTAATGACTGAAGATGCTCGTGTTGATTTTGCTAAAGAGCTTAAGAGAATTGAAGAAGAAACAAAAGAAGAAGCAGAAGATAAGGCAAAGAGAATTGTTGGAATCGCTATTCAGCGTTTCGCTGGAGAGTATGTTGCCGAGAAGACAATCTCAACAGTTGATCTTCCATCTGATGATGTTAAAGGTCGTCTAATTGGTCGTGAGGGTCGTAACATTAGAGCTTTCGAGCAAATCTGTGGTGTTGACCTTATTATTGACGACACTCCAGAGGTTGTTGTTATTTCTTCATTCAACGTTGTTAGACGTGAGATTGCAAGACAAACAATTAATAAGCTAATTGCTGATGGTCGTATCCACCCAGCTAAAATTGAAGAATTTCACGATAAGTCTAAGGCGGAAGTTGATAAACAACTTCTGACTCTTGGTGAAAAAGCACAAATGGAAATTGGAGTTCACGGGATTCACCCTGAGATTCTAAAACTTGTAGGTGCTCTTAACTGGAGAACGTCTTACACTCAAAACCAATATCAACATGCGCTAGAAGCTGCCTTCATTTGTGGAGCAATGGCCGCTGAGATGGGACAAAATGTTAAACAAGCAAGAAGAGCTGGTCTACTTCACGATATTGGTAAGGTTCTTGATGCTTCAGCTGAAGGATCACACGCTGTTATCGGAGCTGACTTTGCTAAGAAGTATGGAGAGTCTCCTGATGTTGTTCACGCTATTAGAGCTCACCATGATGACGAAAAGCCAGAATCGGTTCTTGCACACTTAGTTGCAGCAGCTGATGCTCTATCTGGAGCTCGCCCTGGTGCACGTAAGGCGATGATGGAATCTTATGTTTCTCGACTAACTGATATCGAAGAAATTGTTAATTCATTCGAAGGTGTTTCTAAATCTTATGCCATCTCTGGTGGTCGTGAAGTTAGAGTTTTCGTTGAAAATGATAGAATTAACGATGAAGAGACTGTTATGTTATCACGCGATATCGCTAAGAAGATTGAAGAGGAGATGTCATATCCTGGTACAATCAAAATTACAGTTGTTCGTGAAACGAAAGCTGTTGGTGTTGCGAAGTAATCAGATTTCAAAAATTCAAATTTATATGAGGGCCTTCTTTGAGGGCCCTTTTTTTATTCAATAATTCTACTTGGTCTCATGATTGCATAAATATTATAGCACTTATAGAAATTAGGACTTTATAGCCTGTATAGTGCTTAAATCTTTAGCAAGTGTTTAAAAAAAGGACAATCGTGAGCAAATTCATTTTGATTTTTCTATCACTTCTTATATTCAACTCTGCTCGAGCTGAGGATAAGTCCTGTTTTCAATTTGCTGAAGTCTTTCATCAAAAAGAAGTCGTTTACAAGAGAATTGATACTCTTTGGGAAAGAGAGTTAGAAAGAAGAGAGCACTTAGAAGTTCTCTCGGATGATCTTCCAATTGGTTCGACGCTCACTCTAGGCGAGGATAAGTTAAAATATAAAATCGTTAAGAAACTAGGTGAAGGCCAAGAAGGTGCTGCTTATCTTGTTTTACATAATGACGAAGAATATGTACTCAAAGATTTTTTCAAGGCCCATGGTTTTGAAAAACTAAATCTCGAAAAAAATAGTGATTCCCTTAAAAATCGATTAGTGAATTTTTTAGCAATGGACCCTGATCATGAAGATGGGAAGACTCTTAAAAAGTTCTTAGCTTTTCTTGAAAGAGGAAGGACTGATTATAAAGAAAGTTTTACTAGTCACGAAAAAGGAAAAATTAAGCGCGTTCTTTTAGAGGAGGCCAAGGTGAGAGCACAGATCAATGCAAGCTCTCTCAATTCACTTTCACAGGGAAAATTCAGAACAATTCGTATCGAGCGAAACCATGAAGATGAAGGTGTTCTCATTCTTGAATATATTCATGGAGTAGCGGTTAGTGAAATCGATAAAGATCCCATTCTTAACAAATATCTCAATGTAAAAGAACGCTATCTAGAGATGGAATTTGAAATCAATACAAAAAGTCTCTTAGAGGGAGATCGTGAGTTTTTAGACGATGATCTCTATGATGATATTGGTAGAGATAATAGTGACTTTTTCTACGACGATATGATTGATAGTGATCCGATTTTCGATGAAATGGATGCCTATCCAATTCTTGATGATGATTTAATGCTTGATGCTCCAAGCTCATTTTCAGATGGTGCAAGCCTTCTACCTGAAAATGTCTTTTTGAATTTTGCGACAGGAGATCTTGTCATTATTGATCCACATTAATAGCTATTGCCAAGCAGTTGCCCTAGTCGTAACCTTTTTATTATGACTAGAGAAATGAAGCCTCTTACTAAATACTATTTTAAAGGATTACTACCTTTTTTCATCTGTGCCCTTATTTTAGAGTTCACCACACTTGGACTGATGAATAAGCTCTATCTTTATTTAGGTTATTTATGGCCTTATGCTCTTTCAACACCTGGGCTTAGGGAAAAGATTTTACTTAGAAAGTATCGTTTTTCTTTTTTGAGACTTTCACTTCGCCTCGATGAAATTCTTGGTCGAATGATTCCGCATTTTCAACTTAAAAGAGAAGTCGTTCAGGGGCTTCTTCCATTTATTTACTGTTTGATTCTTTTCTTTGTTTCTTTTGAAGGTATTCCACTTCTTTCCATCATTGGATCAATTTTAATAGCTTTGATGCAAAGATTTGTTATAGGCGATCTAGGTGAGAGAGAAATTCATCAAGCTTCATTGAACGAAGAAAACGACCTCTAACAATTTCACCATCCGCATAATCATCAAAGAGATAACGTGAAAAAGACTTAAATCTCTTCAATATATTGTGATCATCTAATCCGAGCTTTCGATATTCTTTTTCAAGTTCATAGAAATAGAGGTCTAAATAGTCTTTTCTAATATCGAGAAGATACTCATCACTAATGAAATCGAGATTATTTTGATGTTCATAGAACAATGTTGCAAGCCATGGTGTTTTAAGTGCTCCACGTCCAATCATGACCGCATGGCAATCGGTTTCATCGAACATGCGATTAACATCGTGAACACTCCAAATATCGCCATTGCCAATAATTGGAATGTTGACGAGTTTAACGGCCTTCTTGATATATTCCCAATCGGCAATACCTTGATAGAGTTGATCTCTTGTTCTTGCATGAAGGGTAATCGCTTCAACACCTTCATCTTCAAAAAGTTTGAGAGAGTCTTCAAAAGAAGAATCGTCTCGGTATCCAATTCTAATTTTGACAGTAAACGTCTTTTTAAAATTAGAGCGAATCAAACGAATAATTCTTTTTAATTCTTCGAGATCACTTAAAAGATAAGCTCCACCTTTGTGAGCATTAACCTTTTTTGAAGGGCAACCAAGATTTAAGTCAAGGTGATCGACATTGAGTTCACTAACGGCCTGAACAACCTGCTCAGTTTGTGCTCTAGCTGTCGTTAAGATTTGATATGTTGTCTTTTTTCTGAGCTCTTCATTTTGAAAAGTTCGAGCGCCAAAGTGATCGTGCACTCTTTTGGCGTTAATATTTCCAACTGTTGGAACTCGATAGAAATCAGTCGAATAATAATCCCATTCTGGAAAGAGCTTTCCTATGGCCATGCGATATGGCTCATCTGTCACGCCTTCCATCGGCGCGAAAATGAGTGATTTAGAATTTCCATAAGGAGTTGATTTCATGGCATGTTCATAGCACAAACTTGGATTTTAATCCAACTCCTTTACTTTGCGGACTGTGGTCTTTGTGGTAGTTAGGGTAGGTATTTCACAGTGGAGACTAAATGATTCCTGTTTCGATCGCTCTATTCATTCGAAATGTTACGAATGAGGGGCTTGAGCTATGGATGCAAGTAAGAAGAGAAGAAGGTCCTCTCGATGGACTTTTAGAATTTCCTGGCGGAAAAATTGAGTCGGGAGAATCTTCTGTAGTTGCCTGCCAAAGAGAAGTTCTAGAAGAAGTTGGCGTCGATGTTGAGCTATCGAAGTTAAAGTTATTTAAGATTCATCAACATAATTTTAATGATCGAAGCGTTCTTCTCAATGTCTTTATGTCGAATTATTCAGATCTTCCTGAAGATATAGGACAATGGTTTTCATTTGATTTTGTGGAAAAGTCTAAAAAATATGAAGGACGACTTCCCGAAGTGAACTACCTCTTGATAGATCAATTACTTTCTTATGTTGAAAGACAATATAAAGCGGGCTGTTTGGAGCAGGTATGGCTGAAATCGTAAAAATTGCAGAATTCTTTTTAATCTCACTTGGTTGTGGAGTCGGTCTCTTTACTTCGATCGCTAATTCAAAAATGACGGGTGCAGGATTTCAAAAGCTGATTAACTCAGTTTGCTTAGGTGGACTCTTTCTCGGTGCCCTCCTTCATGCTGTTCAAGTGTCTCCGACTGACGTTGTGGCCTTCACTTATTATGTCGGCTGTGTTTGCTTTCTTCTTTTAAGACAACTTCATCAAGACGAGAGAACGGGAATGATGGATATTCTTTCTTCTGTTACAGGGGCTTGTCTCTTCATCTTAATTCTCGTTTTAGCTAATTATAACTTTGGTGAATTCTCATTTCTTTTCACTTCAGCGGCTTATCTTGGAGTGATTACTTTTGCTATGATTCTAGGGCATTACTATCTTGTTGTTCCTAAGCTTACAGTAAAGCCACTTAAAATCTCTATGGTGGTCATGTGGATTCTTCTCTTGGTTAAAGTGATTTGGTCGAGTGTTGAAACGGCCAATAGCTGGGCCTTCTATGAAGAGGGAACTCTTTTAGGTGGAGGTTACGCCTTTAATTGGATGATGCTTCTTATGAGATATATCTGGGGTTATGTGATTATTTTCGTAATGAGTGTTTTTGGCTGGAAGTTGATTTGTATGCGTAGTACACAGAGTGCTACAGGTATTTTATACGCTATGACAATTTTTGTTTTTATTGGAGAGATGATTTCTACTTATCTCTACTTTAAATATGGGATGCTAATATGATGGAAGTAACATTAACTTGCCCAGAGTGTGGATCAGGAATTCATGTTCTACCTACTAAGGAAGCGAAACTAGCTAAGTGTGAGGTTTGTAATCACGAAGAGCCAGTAAGCTTTGATGATGATCACATTAAAGGTGAGCTCGTTCACTGTCCAAGCTGTCATCGTAAAGACTTTTATTCTCAAAAAGATTTCAATAGAAAGCTAGGCGTAATGCTCTTCGCTCTTGCAGCTATTCTTTCAATTTGGATCTTTCTTTCACCATACGCTCCCTACGCGGTAGCGCCATTTTTAGTTCTCTATTTATTCGACTTTATACTCTTTAAAATTCTTAAGCCTGTGGCCATTTGCTACAAATGTGACACTATTTTTAGAAAAGTAAGTAATATCGATAAGATAAGAGGATTTGACCACGAAATGAATGATCGAATTAAATATGCAGATCATGAATTTGACGGGAAGCCGATCGATGAGAAGGACTCTATAATCGAGTAGTTGATCATTTGAGATAGACAAAAATTACACCGCATTGTACAATTATCTTGTAAAGGCATTTAGTTTATGCAAATTTTGTTGGGCCTTTACAAGGTTTTATTAACTTAACCAAGGAATCGCCTTATAAAACCTCCGGACGTTTTCAGGGGTAACTTACTCCGTTTACTTAATCATTACACTCATTCAATTTATAGTTTACAAGGATCTTTCAAATGGAAGTAGATACATTAGAGATCGTATCTCTCGTTGTCTGTTTTCTTTTGTCTGGATTCTTCTCAGGTTCTGAAGCAGTTCTTCTTTCAATTGATATTGACCGTGCAAGACAACTCATCGAAGCAGGTGGGGCTAAAGGTCGTGCGCTTCAATTTATGATCGAAAGACCGAGTGAACTTTTAACGACAATCCTTGTTGGAAACAACATTGTTAATATTTTTGCATCATCTTTAACGACAGTTATTTTTTCAAGACTCTTTGATTCTAATGCCATTGGGTATGCTGTCGGTATCACGACCCTTGTGATTTTGATCTTTGGTGAAATCATTCCAAAGACATTTGCAAGAACTCACGCCGAAGGACTTTCTCTGGTTGTGATTCGTGTGCTACAGGGATTCTATTACTTGCTCTACCCATTCGTTAAATTGATGGTTTGGGCAATTCATACAATCCTTGGAGAAAATGCTCAGTTAACTGGTCGTATCGTAACAAGAAATGAAATCGAATATATGGTTCAAAAGGCCGAGAAAGAAAATACTATCGATTCAAAGCAACTTGATCTTCTTAACTCAATCCTTGAGTTCCCTACGATTAAAGTAAAAGACATTATGATCTCAAGAATGGAAGTTAAGTACATTCAAGCGAAAGCTACTTATCAAGAAGTTCTCGAGGTTGTTCAAAAAGATACTCACTCTCGTTATCCTGTATGTGACGGTGAGCTTGAGAATATGAAGGGATTCCTTCACGTAAAAGATCTTGCCTTTGTAACGATAGAAGAAAGAGAGAATTTCGATCTTCAAAAAGTATTGAAGTCTCCATTCTTTGTCTATGAGCACATGAAAATTCAAGCCGTTTTTGATCATATGAATAGAAAGAAGGTTCACCTTGCTCTAGTAAAAGATGAAAACGGAATCGTTGTGGGGATCATCACTCTTGAAGACATTATCGAAGAGATTATGGGAGAGATTCAAGATGAGCACGACATCGAAGAAGAAGACGTAAGAAAAGAATACGAAGAGAGTGACCTTGAACAAGGAATTATTGTTGAAGGGACAACATCACTTCGTGAACTTTACAATGACTACGATATTAAAATTCCATTGAATGATAACTACTCGACTCTTGCGGGATTTATTCTCGATATGCTTGGAAATAATTTTCCTGAAGAGGGACAAATTATCGTTTGGGAAGGTTACTCGTTTGATCTTATCCGTGTAGATGAATATGAAATTCGAGAAGTTCGAATTCGTGACGTCGATGGGGAGAAGCATATTTTCTCTAAAAAGGAGGCCCATGAGGAATCCAATCGGAGTGAAGTCAGGAGTAGCGGAGAAAAAATCGCAGAATTAGAAGTTTAATGAAGGGAGGTTTTGAAACCTCCCTTTTTTTTGGCTAAAATGAAGTGAGACTAAAAACTTAAGGAGACAAATATGTCTGAAAAAATATATCCGGTAGCTGTGATTGGTGGAGGTTCCGCTGGATCGATGGCCGTTCTAAGAACAGTTCTTAATAATGATGAAACTCTATTTTTTCCAGGAAGTGGAAAGGATAAGAAAAGATCTCGTGGTTTTTGGGTGGCCAAGGTTGAAAATATGCCAGGACATCAACACTATAAAAAGGGAATTGAAGAGCCTGGACGCGATACGTTTAAGTGGCTAAGTGAAAGTGAGTTTAAAGAAAAATTTCATTGGATGAAAAATAGAGGGATCACTTCTCTTGTAAAAAAAGATGATGGTCTTTTTGAATTAACGGATTCTAAAAATGAAGTCTATCTCGCTAAGCACGTTATTGTTTGTACTGGTGTGATGGATGTTCAACCACATATTGGTGGATCAATTGATCCGATTCTTCCTTACGCTAATTTGCAAACGGTAGACTATTGTCTTCGTTGTGATGGTCATCATACTCTTGGAAAAAAGACGGCGATCATCGGTAATGGCGATGGAGCAGCTTGGGTTGGAATTATGCTAAAAGAGCGCTACGACAACCCATCTATGACTGTAATCTCTCATGGTAATGAGGGAGAGTTTAGTGATGAAGTTAAAGAATTGATGGAACTTCATGGGATTGACTTTATTGATGATGAAATCGTTGAAGTAAAAGGAATTCCTAAAGAAGGAAAGCTTGAAGGCTTCGAGCTTAAAAATAATGGTCACTTTGATTGTGAGTTTGCCTTTGTTTCAATGGGAATGCTTGTCTATAACGAGCTTGTCAAAAACCTCGGGGCCGAAGTTGATAGAAGAGGATTTGTTGTGACTAACGAGAAGGGAATGACAAATGTTGAAAACCTTTATGTTGCCGGAGATTTGAGAGCAGGTTTTAAAAAACAAATCTACACAGCGTGGGATATGGCGGTTGATTCAGCGGATGATGTGAATAGAAAAATCCGCGTTGAAAAAAGAGCGAGCTTAAAAAAGTGAAGTTTTATAAATCGAAAATAGACTTGTGGTTCCCTGTCTTAATGACAGGGATTCCGCTTGTTACTTTTTACCGATCATATGAAGCTTATCTTAGTGGACGTGAGTATATGTCTGACTTAGGGGCCGGAATACTAACTCTCGTACTTTTTGCTTTTTTAATGGGAACGACAAAATATGTCCTTAGTGAACATGATCTCATCGTTTCTATGTTTGGTATAAAAAAGAGAATTCGACTTCAGGATATTTCACAAATTCATCGCGTAAAATCCTATTGGTCTTCAATGGCCCTTTCAAGTGATCGTCTTCGCTTGATGGGTGAATATGGTGTGATTGTAGAAATCTCTCCAATGGATAAAGAGGATTTTCTCTTAACGATTCAAAAGATTTCTCCAGAGATTAAAATTATCTAGAGTAGCTAGAGAATTATTTTTTTAAGCAACCAAACTTAACATTACCAAGAATGCGGGCGCGACATGAAAGACGAATTTCGCCTTTTTCTAAGAACTCTTCGCCGCGTTCAGCTTTATAGGATTCCTTAATGTGCTCGATGGTGTCTTTTTCAATGTAGCTTGGCTCTTTGAGATTCTCAGCTCCCTCGAGAACGAGAATTCTACAAGTTCCACAAGATCCGGCCAAACAGCCATGGGGAAGTTTCTCTCCCTGCATTTCTAACTCGTCATAAATGACTTGATTTTCATTAATTTTGAAACATTTTTCCTCGTCATTACAGATATTTGCATCATCATCGAGCTCTACAATTGACACGTTGGGCATAGGACTTTCTTCCTTCAAGGTATAAAGTTGCGACACTAATATTTAGCCTTATTATCGGCTAATTTTAGTTTTGCTTAAACCAACCAAAAAAACGACACAATTCATGATAAAGGAGTACCAAATGGTAAGCTTTGACAGACTTTACAAAGATGGACACGAAGAAGTTATTTTCTTTAGTGACCCAAGCTGTGGACTAAAAGCAATCGTAGCAATTCACAACACAACTCTTGGACCAGCACTAGGTGGAACAAGAATGTGGAACTACGCTTCAGAAGAAGAAGCGCTAGATGATGTACTAAGACTTTCTAAGGGAATGACTTATAAGAACGCTGTTTCTGGTCTAAACCTTGGTGGTGGTAAAGCCGTTATCATTGGTGACCCAAAAGAGATCAAGTCTGAAGCTCTTTTCAGATCATACGGACGTTTCCTTGAGTCACTCAACGGACGTTATATTACTGCAGAAGATGTAAACATTGGTGTTGAAGATGTAGAGCACATCTTTACTGAAACAAACAATGTTGTTGGTGTAGCTGAAATCCACGGTGGTTCAGGTAACCCATCTCCATATACTGCACGTGGTGTTTTCAGAGGTATGGAAGCAGCATGTATGAAAGTTTGGGGAGATCGTTCTCCAAAAGGTAAAGTAGTTGCTCTTCAAGGTGCAGGTTCAGTTGGACGTCACCTAGGTGAAATGCTTTATAAAGAAGGTGCTAAAGTTGTCGTTTGCGATATTAGCCAATCAAATATTGATCTTTTCCTTGAGAAAGTTCCAAATGCACAAGTTGTTGGTGTTGATGAAATCTACGACGTAGATTGTGATATCTATTCTCCATGTGCTCTTGGTGCAACAATCAATGATGACACAATTGATAGACTTAAGTGTAAAGTTGTAGCTGGTGCTGCAAACAACCAACTTAAAGAAGACAGACACGGTGATATCCTTAAAGAGAAAGGAATCCTTTACGCTCCAGATTACCTCATTAATGCTGGTGGTGTTATGAACGTTTCTATCGAATTCGAAGGTTGGTCAGCAGAGAAAGCAACAAGAATGGTAGACACTATCTATGATACTTCTCTAGAAATTTTTAATGTTTCTGAGAGCGAGAATGTTGCTGTTTATAAAGCGACAAATATCGTTGCTGAAAAGCGTATCGAAGCGATTAAGAATATCAAAGGGAAATACCTCGGTAATCTTGGTCACCGTTTTCCAGGTAGAAAGACAAGAAGATAATTCTTTTTAAATAGGGCCCTCATTTTCGAGGGCCTTTTTTTTCCTCATTCCTTTCATTCATATTTATAGACATCTATTATTGGCATGTAGATTTTCCTCTGTTTATGTAATTTCAGTTGTTTAAGAGATTTTTCTAAGAGAAATCTGTGCAATGACCGATAATATTCCTATGTTAAAAATTGCTAGAGCGACCACGTTA